>CAUEKH010000007.1 GCA_959018155.1 uncultured Hungatella sp. | reverse complement strand
TCTGCCATGGCATGGACAATGCTGGCCTTTATCGGCCTGCTGACACTTTTTTTATTCAAAACAAAGAAATATTGGGTTTACGACCAGGAATGACAGGAGGATGACATGAAACGAAAAAAAACATTCCAGAGAGTGGTTTATCATGTTTTAGTCTCTATAGTGGGACTGTTTATGCTTTATCCTATGATTTGGATGGTGATGAGTTCTTTCAAGGAAACCAACACCATTTTCACTACGGCAGGTCAGTTAATTCCAGGTAGAATCACGTTTGATAATTACATCAATGGCTGGCGCGGTTTCGGCGTCGGTACATTCAGCATCTTTTTTAAGAATTCCGCTGTCATTACCATCCTTGCCTCAATTGGAACGCTGCTGTCCTCATCTCTCGTTGCCTATAGCTTTGCCAGATGTCCATTTAAAGGGCAGAAAATATTATTTGCCGCAATGCTGGCCTCTATGATGCTTCCGGGGCAGATCCTGATGGTACCGCAGTATTTATGGTATAAAAAACTAGGCTGGGTAGGCAGTTTTGCCCCCCTGATTGTCCCTTACTGGTTTGCGATACAGGGCTTTTTTATTTATCTGATGATGAACTTTATCGGAGGAATCCCAAAGGAACTGGATGAAGCGGCGCAGATTGACGGCTGTTCCTATTATTCCATCTTTACAAGAATCATTCTCCCTCTGATGCAGCCGGCTTTTGTAACCAGCGCAATCTTTTCTTTTATGTGGAGATGGGATGACTTCATGTCCGCCTTGCTGTATATTAATAAGGTGGAACAGTATCCGGTATCGCTGGCGCTGAAGCTGTTTGCCGATCCAGGCTCTTCCTCTGATTATGGAGCCATGTTCGCAATGGCAATCCTGTCTCTCGTTCCTATTTTAATTATATTTTTTGTATTTCAAAAACAATTGGTTGAAGGAGTTGCTACAACAGGAATAAAAGGATAAAGGAGAATCTTATGACGAAAAAAATTGATATTCATTTGCATTTAAGACCGGAAACTTATCAGGACGATACGGGCAGACTGATTAGCAGTGCAAAAGAAATGCTGCCGCATTTAAAAGAACTGGGAATAGAAAAAGGAATTATACTTCCCACCGGAAAAAACTGCGGAAATGGTCTGTGCTCTAATGAGGATGCCAGGGCAATTCATGAACAGTACCCGGAATATTATGCCTACATGTGTAATTACGATGAAACAGAGCCGGAAGACGTATATGCCACTTTAGAACAGCATAAACAAAATGGGGCCGTAGGCATAGGGGAATTGACAATCAACCGCAGAATTGATGATCCCCTGCTGGAAGCCATTTTTGAAGCGGCAGGAAAACTCCGGATGCCGATTACCTTCCACATGAGTCCGGAGACAGGTTACAGCTATGGAATCGTCGACAAGCCGGGACTGCCGTTGCTGGAAAAAGCATTAATGAAGTATCCCCAAACTGTTTTTATGGCCCATAGTCCCACTTTCTGGATTGAAATAAGTAAAGACGCACCGACAGAAAAAGAAGAGAGAAATGCCTGGGGACAGGGCCCTGTCATCCCTGGCGGCCGTGTCGTGACATTATTTGAGACATACCAAAATTTATACGGCGATTTAAGCGCCCACAGCGCCGGCCAGGCAATCATGCGCGACCCTGAATTCGGCCTTGATTTTCTGGAAAAATTTGCCGACCGGCTCTTTTTCGCTACCGATATGCTTAACACCGGGATGGTCTTTCCTCTGGGCGCATGGCTTGATGAAATGTACAAAATTGGCAAACTCTCTGAATCAGCATATAAAAAAATCGTACGTGAAAATGCACTGCGACTCTATTTTCAGTAAAAAAACCGCATTCCAGGATAATTAAATCGTGCCGGAAAATCACTCATTTCTGATTTCCGGCACAATATAATCTCAATCTGAAAATACCTTCCCCCACCTGCAAACGCAATAACAAATCCCCGCCACAGTCCCCACAACCGCCGGCACTACCCAGCCCAGTTCCAGGCTGTAAAACGGCAGAACCGCCACCATATCGTGAAGCCATTTAACTCCGGCCTGCTCGGACGCCAGCAGAATACTGGCCGTCCCTGTCAGCGCCACCCCTGACACGTACACGGCTCTCCATCGCTTTCCATCACGGAAGAGAAATGACAGGAGAATCAGCACAATCGCAACCGGATAAATAGCGTTCAGCACCGGTACGGACACCTCTAAAATCTTATCCAGCCCCACATTGGCTATCACCAGACTGACCGCCGCAAAGAGCACCGACCAGATCCGATAGGAAAAGCAGGGCAGAATGGTACAGAAGTATTTGCTGCAGCAGCTAATCAGTCCGATACACGTGTTTAAACAGGCGATGAAAAAGATAGCTGCCAGAAGCACCATCCCCGGCCGGCCAAACAGGATTCGAACCGCCTGGTTTAACGTCTGCGCGCCATTGGACGAAACGCCCACAGCCCCGCCTGTAACGGCGCCTACATGGGCCAGAGCGCTGTATACGAGAAGCAGGACAACTCCTGCTACCAGCCCCGCCCGGACGGTCTCACGGACCACTGCCGGCTCCTCTGTAATTCCCATAGCCTGAATATTCAGAGAGATGATGATTCCGAAATTGAGGGCCGCTATGGTATCCATGGTCAAATATCCTTCCAGGAAACCTCTGACCAGGGGATTTCTGGCGTAAGCCTGCACCGGCTGACCGT
Source organism: uncultured Hungatella sp. (assembly GCA_959018155.1). GTDB lineage: Bacteria > Bacillota > Clostridia > Lachnospirales > Lachnospiraceae > Hungatella. Next base: position 17,272 of record CAUEKH010000007.1, on the reverse strand, counting down.
AACCGGAGGCCGGGTTGACCACACAGCCGACAAATACGACGGCAATCAGAGTCAGAAGGCACGGCGTCAGCACCTTTCCCAGCCGTTCTGTCAGGCGGTCCGGTTTCTGCGCCACCACACATGCAATGACAAAGAAGACCACGGAGTAGAAAAGCCTGACCATGCCTCCCGGACTGCCTTCCCCGAGAAACGGCATGACTGCCATCTCAAAGGAGGTGCTGGCCGTCCTCGGAATTGCCAGACAGGGGCCAATTGACAGATAGATAAGCAATGTAAATACCGACGCAAACCGGGGATGGACTCTTCCCGCCAGTTCCGGAAGGCCGCCGGCCCGGGCAACGGCAATCACCCCGAGTATCGGGAATCCGATAGCAGTCAGCGCAAACCCGGCCATGGAGATCCAGACAGAACTCCCGGCCAAAGCACCCAAAAAGGGCGGAAAAATTAAATTTCCCGCCCCGAAAAACATGGAGAAGAGTGTAAGCCCAGCCAGGCACACCTTACGTTTCGAAAGTTTCTTCATTCTTTTACCTGTCACCGGCGCGATACCGCTCTAAGAGTCTGTTAATCCGCTTCGTCGGATTCAGCAGTTCGCTTAAGGACGCGTCGTGATTTAAATTATCAATAATGAGCGCGATGTATTTGCTCATATCTACGTTGATATAATACGGTCTGGAAAGTAAATCCGGTGTCTGATATACGAGATTCGTGGTGAGAATCCGGTCAGTCAGGCCCTTCTCATAATACTCATCGAACTTGGCTAAGCCGTTGGTGAACAGACCGAAAGTGGAACAGATAAATACCTTCCTTGCCTTTCTGCTCTTCAACTCTTTGGCCACATCCTGCATACTCTCGCCGGAAGAAATCATATCATCTACAATGATGACATCCTTGCCTTCCACGCTGCTTCCCAGGAACTCATGAGCCACAATCGGATTGCGTCCATTGACGATCTTCGTATAGTCGCGGCGTTTGTAGAACATACCCATATCAAGACCCAGGACATTGGCAAAATATACGGCACGCGCCATACCGCCTTCATCCGGACTGATCACCATCATATGGTCGCTGTCGATCTGCAGTTCCTTTTCCTCCTTCAGAAGGTACTTGATAAACTGATAGATTGGCTGTACCGTCTCAAAACCCTTTAACGGAATGGCATTCTGGACTCTTGGGTCATGGGCGTCAAAAGTAATGATATTCTCCACTCCCATATTCACCAGTTCCTGAAGCGCCAGAGCGCAGTCAAGAGACTCACGGCCGGAACGGCGATGCTGTCTGCTCTCATATAAGAATGGCATGATCACGTTAATCCTGCGCGCTTTACCGGCTGCCGCCGCAATCACACGTTTTAAATCCTGGAAATGGTCGTCCGGGGACATGTGGTTCGTCATCCCGCAGAGGGAATAGGTCAGGCTGTAGTTACATACATCCACCATGATATAAAGGTCGTCACCGCGGACAGATTCCTCCAGTGTTCCCTTTGCCTCTCCTGTACCGAATCTCGGGGTATTGGCCCCAATGATATAGGACTCTCTCTGATAACCGGAAAATGCAATCGTGGACTTGTGTTCGCTCTCACGTTCCCGTCTCCAGTCCACCAGATAATCATTTACTTTATTCCCAAGCTGTACGCAGCTTTTCAGTGGAATCAGGCCCAGCGGTCCCACAGGAATCGTCTCAATCGTCTTCTCTTCGTATAGCATGTTCTTCTCCTCCAACGTATCCGTTTGTCTTACAACGTTTCTTTTATATCATTATGCGCCGAAATAGTCAAGTTAATCAACTCTTTTTGCTTTCTTTCTGATTCGAATATCGTCTCCGTACAGCGGAATTACCGTATATTTGCTGATAAGACGGGAAGTGACACGTTCTGTGTAGCGGTCACGCAGCTCATTCATCGGATGATTGGTGGAAATGATCGTGGACTTCTGAGAATTCAGCCGCTCGTTAATGCAGTAAAACAGCTGAGACGAGGTGAAGCTGTTATTTAACTCCGTTCCCAAATCATCAATAATCAGCAAATCACATTCCAGAATGTACTGGTACATTCCTTTCATCTCTTCCTCTGTATGGTATTCGAACCGGTTCTTTGAAAAAACCTCAAATAAATCATTGGCTGATAAATAAATCACTGAGCAGTACTTATCAATCAGTTCTTTGGCAATGCAGTTGGTTAAAAATGTCTTTCCCACCCCGGTGGGACCGGTAAATAAAAGGTTGCCATGCTCCGTATCAAACTTCTCTACGAACCCGCGGCACGTAGCCACCACCTGTTCCATGTACTGCCGCACCGTTCGACCGAGAATCGGATTCACTGCTGTGTCATCAAAATAATCAAATGAAAAGGTAGAAAAATTTTCCCGTGTAATTACTTCTTCAATGTTGGACTGCGCATATAGATATTTCATCTCCGCCTGCCGGAAACAGTGGCATTTCCTGCCATCGGAGTAACCAGTATCTTTACAGTCCGGGCAGAGATACCGCATCTCCATGTAATCCGGCGGGTAGCCTGAGGCTCTTAAAAGGATGGCCTTCTGCTCTCTTAAATCGGCAATCTCCATCTTAAGCTCATGAAGCGCGCCCTGATCCCCGTCCAGCAGCCGTCTTGCACAGGCTACCGCTTTCGTGCTGATGGAATTGTCCAGTTCCTTCATGACCGGAATTTTCTGATAAATCTCCGCCACACGCGCTTCCTTCTCATGAAGATCCTTCAGCTGCTGCTGCTGATACGTGCGCATGATGGCATCAAACTGGGAATTACTAAGTGACATGTACGCCTCCTTTCTGCTGTTCTTTTAATTACTGCTGTGCTTTCGTTTCCTGCTGCTCTTCCGCTTGCTGCCGTTCCTTCCACTTACTGCTGCGCTTCCGCTTTCTGCTGCTCTTCCGTTTACTGCTCTTTCAGCTGCTGCAGCACCAGCGCATCGTAGTCCACATCCCTCTGGGGGAAATTCTGAAACTGATTCTGGCCCGACCGGCTGCGCCCGCCGGCAGCATTTTTCTGCTCTGACGCGGTCTGCTTCTTTCCCTGAGTACGGCCGGCCCGCTGCTCATCTAAATGTCTGACATCTTCCAGCCTGCGGACGCCGGCCTTTTTCCACTCGGAAAGTATCTTCTCAGCATACTTAAAGCTGGGCGAGTGAATGGCCTCTATGGTGCGGTTACACGCCTCTAAGACGAGTTCCTTCGTAAATCCGTAAGTGCCGAACCACCGCTCAATCATATCACGTTCCGGTGCGGCCGGACTTCTGTCATTGATGCCAAAGGCCTTCATCACCGCAAAAGAGTCCTTCGAATAGCTGGAGGCGTACGACTTCGCCTCATCCACTGTTTTTAAGCCCCTCTCATGCCAGTTGATAGCAACCGTCTCTATGTACCGCATACTGGTATGGCCGCCCTGAACACAGTACTCCACTAAGTATTCCAGCAGTTCCGCCGACATGTGGAGTCCGTCATAAAGGTAGGCGAAAACCTCGCACTCCCTCTGGGTAAACACTTTGTTTAAATACTTCTGGACAATGTAAAGCAGCTGGGAAAAGTCCTCGTCCCCGGCAAGGCCGCTAATCTGCTCCGGAGTATAAACCGGGCGCGGCGCCTTCACCGAATCTGTACCCGGCGTCACGGAAGACGCAGGAGAGAAACCTGCTGCGTCGGAAATCGCGGTGGTTGTCGCGGCACCGGCAGTTGTCATTGCACTCGCGGAAGAGGAAACACCGGCAGCACCGGCCATATTGGCGACACCCGCCATGTTGGCAGCACCGGCCACATTGACCGCACTTCCTGTCCCGGCACCATTGGCCCCACTCGCCATCCGGGCCTGAATGGGCCGACCTGCCTCCGGTCTTCTCTCTCCCGCAGAGAAACCGGCGTCCAGCCCGGCATCCGTTAAAATCCCCGCCTTTTTCCAGTAGGAAACTGCCCGGGCCACGTCCGCCTCCGTATGGTTGAGCGCGTCCGCGATCATGGCCAGAGTCACCTCCTCCCCCTCATGGCGGAGCAGATATAAGTATTCTTTCATGTATTCCCCGCTCACATTCGCCATGTGGTTGTCGATAAATTCATTGGGGATTAATGTCGCATTTACCTTAAAACTGCTCTTAAATTCCACTGTCATAACCTCACCTTTCCGTCATGCCCTTATCATACCATAAGTTTTTCTAAAATGAAATAGGAGCACTTATCCACCAAAATGATTGTGGATAATGTGGATAATGTGGACAACAGGTCTACATAATTTTAAAATTTATGGGGAATCCTGTCGAATCCCCCATAAAATCTGGATTTACAAAATTGTGAGACATTAATTTATGTAAATCAGAAAATCCACATAGCTTCTTTACATAAAATGTTGAAAACTATGTGGATAATGTGGATAACTAGAGACCTAACAGCTTTTCTCCAACTTTTACAATGTCTCCAGCCCCCATAGTTATCAACAAATCACCGTGTATACAATTTTCTAAAATAAATGTTTCGATTTCATCAAAGGAAGGGATATAGTGGGCTTTTCCCCCTAAATCCTCTATTTTTCGGGCAATATCCATCGAACTGATGCCTAAATTGTCGGTTTCCCTCGCCGCATAGATATCAGCCAGGATCACTTCATCCGCCATGGACAGGCTCTTCGCAAATTCATCAAGAAATGCCTTTGTCCGTGTATAAGTGTGGGGCTGAAATACCACCCAGAGTTTCTTATGTGGATAATTCACCGCTGTGGATAACGTAGCCCGAATCTCCTGTGGATGGTGGGCGTAATCGTCGATAATCGTCACGCCGCCCAGTTCGCCTTTCTTCTCAAACCTGCGGTTGGTTCCGGTAAACTTAAGCAATCCCTTTTTGATCATCTCCACGCTGATTCCCAGTTCCCGGCACACAGCGACGGCAGCTAAGGAGTTATACACATTATGTTCCCCTGCCACCCCCAGGGAAATAGTATCCACCAGTTCCCCGTTATCGTATAAATCGTATGTGGGCCGCGCCATCTCATCATACTTCACATTCTCTGCCGTATAGCGGCTGCCCTCGGCCTTTCCAAAAGTAACCACACGGCACGGCAGTCCTTTCGCCAGTTCCGTCCAGTCTTTAATATCGCTGTTGATAATCAGAACGCCCTTTTCAGTCAGCTTCTCCGCAAACAGCCGGAAGGAATGGCGGATATCGTCCAGATCCTTGAAAAAGTCGAGATGGTCCGCCTCCACATTCAGAATCACCTCCATGGTCGGGAAAAATGACAGGAAGCTGTTGGTATATTCACACGCCTCGGTTACAAAAAGTTCCGGACCGCCGACGCGGATATTTCCTCCGATAGAATTTAAAATTCCCCCTACGGAAATGGTGGGGTCCGCATCAGCCGCCAGCAGCACCTCTGTAATCATGGAGGTGGTCGTCGTCTTGCCGTGGGTTCCCGACACTGCTACCGCATTCCTGTAATTCTTCATCATCTGGCCTAACAGCTCGGCACGGCTTAACATGGGAAGTCCCTTCTCCTTTGCCGCCATAAATTCCGGGTTATCGGGGTGAACCGCTGCTGTGTATACCACCACATCAATCCCGTCCGTAATATTCTCTGCTCTCTGTCCGTAGGCCACACGAATGCCCTTTGCCGCCAGATGGTCTGTCAGTTCCGACTCATGGGAATCCGATCCGGAAACTGTAAATCCCTCATCTGCCAGGATTTCAGCAAGTCCGCTCATGCTGATACCGCCAATTCCAATAAAATGTACTGCCTCCGGTTTATGAAAATCAATCTGATACATACTCTTATCCATCCTTAATATTTGATTATGGCTGCGCAATCCCTGATACGCAGCGGTTTTCTTTCCCCTTACTTTTACAGCTTTTCCCCGTCAAAGTCAACTTCTTTCTACTTTATTATATCGTGAAACAGGCATAAAAGCTACGGTTTTGAGACGTCATTTTGAGGTATCATTTCCACCGTCTGCGCCAATTACTCCAATTCCTTTCAAAACCGCCCACACGTACGGGCCACCGTAGACATTTAGCTTCTTTGGCCCCGTTATGGTCCCGGGATTTGCCGCCAGCTTCTTAAACGCGGCTTCAAAGGTACTCTTTGTGATGGAACGGTCCCTGCGGTCGGTAAACAGCTCCCCGCCGCGGACTTCATACGTGAACGGAAGATTCTTGACCGTATAAAACTGTTCTCCCTGGCGGGAGGTAATAATCTGCCAGAGGCTGTCTAAGGAAATTCCGTTCAGAGTGACAGCTGATTCACCGGCTACCTCATTTATCCACAAATTCTTTTCTGACTGAACCGTTTTTACACAATCTGGTTTTGATTTATCCACTAAATTGAAGCCGTCAATATTATTTTCTGTATTTGAATCTGCAGTGTCTTCCATTAATCCGGCTGCTTCTGCCGTCGAATCTGATCCCACAGGCTTATCTGCAGCAGCGTCCACCGGTGTGATTCCATTATGGTACGGGAGGCTGTTGATAACCGTACTTTTTGAAAGCCCCAGTTCCTCGCATATTTCCCTGATGGATTTTCCTTTTTCCAGAAGTGCCCCTGCTTTTCTCGTCAAATTGTCACTGTATCTGCCATATGTAATCAAAATTCTCTTAACCAATGGAACAGTAATATTTTTACCAAATTTCCCCTGGAGTTTTTCCACTGTTTTGTTTATCGACCGGGTGGATTCATAATCAGTAAGAACCGCCTGAATCACCGATTCTTCAATCATTCTGCTCTTCATATCTCAATCTCCCACGTTTGTCTCTGCCGGACAATTTACCAGCTGCTGTGTGAATTATTGGTATCTATTTAAATCTACCATATTTTCAGACTGATTACACTACTATCTTGATCGAAGTGTAAAATTGATTCCATATTACCTTGAGGGTGACTATTTATATATGTCTCATAATTGTAAAAGAAATAGAATGATGATACAATTAAAAACACCAGAAAATCGGCATCCGCCCCCTCAAAACACAGGAGAAAAACTATGACTGCAGCAGTCCTTGCAGACATTCACGGTAATTACGTTGCCTTAAATGCCTGTTTAAAAGAAGCATACTCGCGTCACATTACTACCTTTATATTTCTTGGCGATTATATCGGAGAACTGCCTTATCCAGAACGGACCATGGAAATCTTATATGAGTTACAGAGCAATTATCAGTGTTATTTCATTCGTGGAAATAAAGAAAATTACTGGCTGGATTGTCAAAATACCGTAAATCCTTCATGGAAGGCCGGGAATTCAACTACAGGCACCTTCCTGTATGAATACCGGCATTTAAAACAGAAGGACTTAGATTTCTTTCAAAGCCTGAATCCTTCGGAGGAGATCATACTCGACGGTCTTCCGCCCATCACAGCCTGTCACGGTTCTCCTTACCGGATAAATGAAAAAATGCTGCCAAACAGCGAAAACACCTATAAGATTATGGATTCTGTACAAACTCCTCTGATTCTCTGCGCTCATTCCCATGTCCAGAGCAGGATCGAATATGAGGGAAAATGTACCATAAATCCAGGCTCTGTCGGTATGCCTCTCTATCACGGCGACAGAGCACAGTTTTTAATTCTGAGAGGGGAGAATCTGCGAAAAAACAGTGTCCAGGAACGTAGTCTGTGTGAAAATAATCCGTATAAGGACAATCCATACGAGAACAATCTGTACGAGAACAATCCGTACAAGAACAATTCGTACAAGAACAATCCGTACAAGAACAATCCGTACAAGAACAATCCGTACAAGAACGAAGAGATATGGTCCGAGGAATTCATCAGCCTGAATTATGACACAGATAAGGTGATCCGTGAAATATATGAGGAAGGACTTGACAAATACGCACCATACTGGAGCATGATTACCGAATACAGCCTTCGCGGAAATATAATCAGTCATGGAAGAGTCCTTTCCCGCGCCATGGAAATATGCCGGGAGGAGACCGGGGACTGTATCTGGCCATACATCCCGGAAGAATACTGGAAAAAGGCTGTGGAAGAATTTATAAAGTAAAAGAAACGATGCCCGACGGTGCATTTTCTGCAAGATAATCGAGATAGCACATTTCCAGACGCTCTGGCAAAACATAGATTTCTCCATTTTTAAGAAAAATAATATCATCCGAAATAATCCGATCCGGCGCCTTCTTCACAACCCAGTTCCATAGCTTCTCCATTTTCCATAAATTCATAAAGGGATACCGTTTCTTTTCTTCTATAAAATAAGCTTCAAGAAGGCGGAATGGGATCCCTCTTTTTCTTTCTATTGGCACAACAGGTTTTGACTTGAGAAGGTCTTTCCAGTACTGGTCTAAAAAGCGGGCCTCAGAGCCCGGATCCGGAAACAGTTTCAATGTTTCTGCCAGTAATTCTGACCACACATCCGGGATGTTATCTCGAAGCTTCCACAGTTTCCCACAGGTGAGAACGGCAGCATCCGTTTTTATCTTTTCTTTATTTTGAAAGGAAAGTTCTGCTGTAAAAAGGACACTGCCTCTTAAATGGCGCTGTTCAATATTGTATACCTCTGAACCCTCATTTCCCATAATCAGAAGATAGATGGATCCTTGTGATGGAAGGCTGCCGGCTTTATCGTCTATCTGGAGTTCCTTAAGACCTGGCAGAATCGGATCCACTTCCAGAATCCATCTGCCGTCGGCAGTCCTCATTTTCTTATGTATTTTGTGCAGGGTACACTCAAATCTCATAGCTGACCGCCTCCTTTCTGGCAAGCTTCGCGGCAAGTTCAGAAATTGACCAGATTTTTTCCTGTTCCTGCGCAGTGCTGTTACGCCCGCCCTGAGCCGCATAGCGCATGATGGAATCTCTGTTACTCTTAATCAGCCGGTGAAAAAAACACAGTTCTTCTTCCGTATATCCGAAAATCTTTTCCCATCGCATCTCGGGAAGGTAACAGACCGCATTGTGAAAAAAATCCAATTCATCGGGAGTCTCCATGATAACCTTTACCCTCCCGTCAGGAAGTACTTCTGAATGCACGATTTCTGTCATATCGTCCAATGTCATATAAGGATACAGCATCGTCTGACTCCTTTATTATTTAATGTATGCGTTTGATTTTAGCATGTTTTTTATACAATTCTGAGGATTTCCTCATACAACATCTGATGTTTCCCATCCACTCTCAGATTCTGATGGTAATGGCCGAAATACCACTCCCGGTACTGACACCTTTTCTGAATCTCTTCTAAATAGTCTGTCAGAATATCCGGGTGGTAAGTTCCAAGGGAGAAGGCCGCCTGAAGGCTGGTGGGGGCGCAGTGGGTAATGATATAATCACATTTCCAGTCATGGCGGGTCAGACAGGCAAATCCCGCTTCCATTTCCTCTGATGAAGGCAGTTCTTCTTTCCACCAGGAAAGATGTTCGATTCTGTACCGGGCGCCGGCTTCTTCGAGTCTCAGCACCTTTTCCCTTAAATTTGGATCTTCCCGTTTTAAAATTCCATCCTGGATGTCATGGCTTTTCGCCCCGCCAAAGGTGAAAAAGCGTTTGCCCTGCAGCTGGTACATCTGTCCGCGCATCAGGCGGATTACATTTTCCCTGATAAACTGAACATTTCCGCCATTCCACTCTTTCATGGGGAGTTCTTCCAGCATGTCAAAATTTTCATGATTGCCATCCACAAACAGCAGGGTGAAATCTTTTCGTTCCAGCCAGTTTAACCAGTATTCCTGTTCTGCCGAACGGTCCCAGTAACCGAAATCTCCGCAGACAATTACGTAATCCTGGCGATCCATTTCTTCCTGCTCAGTAAAATGTCTGGAATCGAGCCGCTCATACCGGCCGTGGCAGTCTCCTGTGACAAAAATCATAAGCAATCCTTTCTCTCGGGATTTATCCCTTTTTCAGCTTCTCAAGTTCCCTGGCAAATAAGCCTGACGCGACCAGTTCCCGGCCCTTTCTGTACAGAGCGCTTTTGTGCTGTTCGATAAAACCTTCCCTGACTTTTTTAGGCAGCTCATTTAATTCATTTCCCCAGTTCTGGGTTCCCAGTTCAATCAGGACGGTTTTCATCTGTTCCAGCATCTGTCCTTCTGAAGCGGACTCAGAGGTTTTTATCAGATCCTCCAGTTCATCCAGACTTAAATTCGCCAGATTTCTTTCCTCCCACAAATGGGAAATGGCCTTCTCCTCCAGCTCTTCTGACAGTTCCATGTGGCAGAGGTCATCTTCTAACCGCTGTAAGGAATGTTTTAACTGGCTCAGGCGTTCCAGCAGTTCATTTATCAGCGCTGATTCCCCTGGCTCTGTTTCATTGAGTTCTGCCATCGTCTCTTTCAGCATCGTAAATATTTTTTCTGCCTCGGTGGCGGAATAGCCTGCACAGATGGCATATTTATAATCACAGAGTATTTTTAACTGCTCTTCATACCTGGAAAATGATTTTCGGGCCTTTTCGTGTTTCGCATCTATCGTATGTTCCCATCTGCAGACCCGGTTGTACCGTCTTTTTACTGTGTCAATTCCTTCCTGCGCCAGCAGCAGCCCCTGAATTCTCAGGATAATCTGTTGACACTGATTTTCCAGCACACTTCCCCTGGCGCCCGAAACAGCCTGCCAGAACCTGTCATGAATCTCCCGTTCCAATGTTTTCCAGAACGGCGTTCCTGTTTCCGGGTCAAAAAATTGTTCTGTAAAGGAACTATTTTCAAAAATATTTTCCTCGGCGGAAATGAAATCCGCCAGAATACCGGATTCTTCCCCGTCACGGCTGCGGATATAATTCCAGAGTTCTCCGTTTAATATCGGATCTTCCGGGCCGTTTATCCCTGCTCTTCTGGATACCGTCTCATCCCGCACTTTGAGAAGCCTGACCAGTTCTGAACGATTCCTGATCTTCCACTGCCCCGGTAGTTCTTCCGTCACATAACCCAAATCCTGACGCTCTAAAAGGGAACAGAAAACAGCGCAGTTAAAGTTATGAAAACCGTCGCTGGTGGCGGTCTTTTTTACCTCACTGTTATCGCTGCTCTTAACTTTTTCTTCTTCAGCCGCACGCATCAGCCAGCTGCGCACCGCGGCCGCCTGCCAGCTGAAATCAGGAGAAACCGGGGAGGTGATGACGGCCAGTTCCGGTACTGGCGCCTCAATCAGAGAAAAAATCTCTTCGCGGCATTCCATCAGACGGCCAATGCGAAACAGCTTCAAAAGGCAGGAACTCTGCTCCCAGGATTCCTCCCGCTGCGTCTCATCCTTCTTCTTTTTTTCCTCAATAGAAGCCCTGACTTCTTCCTTTTTATTTTTCAGATACCCAATCAGGGTATTATCAACTGCACGGTTCTGTTCGAGATATTTTTCACTGCTGTCGGTATAGGAAAATTTATCTACTTCCTCCTCCAGCGGCGAATTTTTAATTTTCTGGCGCAAAATATGGGAGAGTTCCATCAGTTTGTCGTCTTCTGCTGTCTGAAGCTTTTCAAAAAGATATCTCACTTCCTGTACCTCAGTTTCATCGCCAAAGCACTCTGGCATTTCCTTTAAAACTTCTCCCAGAACCCGTTCTCTAATCATGCCGGCCGGCATTTTCTTCCGTGTTCCCAACTTTTTACTCCCTCCACTTTTCTGCGGTCTGGCTAGTTCCTGACAGATGATTCCGAACCTCAACCGTTTCCCCGGCTGTCTCATCGTAATTGTGGCGATCCACCGGCGAGATAAGAGGCGCGCCGGCAAACAGGCGGACCAGCTCATCGAGGCTTACCGGCTCAAAATGGTTGGCGTCTACCCCCACATCATACTGCCTTATCCCGCGGCGGATATTTTCCTGATTGTAGCGGCCTTTTGAATGGATATGGCCATGCAGATGAATGGAATAATGCTCTTTTCCTTCCCACTCAGCCAGCAGATAGTGCATCAGAATAAATTTGCAGTGCTGATATCGCAGCTTTTTCAAATCACAGATTTCTGTAAAAAGGGAGGCGTCGTAGTTGACTCTGTCATGATTTCCTCTTATCAGAATTTTCTTCCCATTAAGCCTTGAAACGAGTTCATTCGCTTCTTCCTCTTTAATCCGGTAAGTCAGATCTCCCAGAATATAGACCGTATCCCTGCCTGTCACCAACTGATTATAATTTTCCACCAGACAGCGGTTCATTTCCTCCACACTGGAAAATGGGCGGCCGCTCAGTCTGATAGCCGCCTCATGGCCCAAATGTAAATCGCTGGTCAGCCATATCATAGTTCTTTTCCTCCCGCTCTTTTTTTCATTATATCGAGTTTACCAACGTGCCGCAATACAAAACAGATTTCTCCACCCGCTGTATTTTCTTCCGGTCCCTGTTTTTCCAATCCAGGAAGAAATGAGCGGTAAAACAAATACATTTCCTCCATTGTTCTTTTTCCGCATTTTAGTACAATGGATCATAACAAACGGCAATCAGAAAATCAGGAGGAGGTTCTGCTATGTTCATCTACTATGGTGCTCCCACATTACAGCCACTCTTTCACTGGAAGCTGCATCTTACCGAAACGCCTGACTTCGATTCCCCTTCTTTATCTGTCAGCGGATCGCAAAATGGGCTCTGGATCGATACGCCACCTCTAAGTGGCATCTGTTTTGAACCCCGCGGAATGGTTCTGCTGATCGGAAGCGCGGAGACGCCCCAGCCGCCGGAAGAAAAAGCAGATAAGTTCTGTCCTCTGCCTGATGATACAGAGGCTGTCTATCTGCTGCCCTGGAAAGACGCGTCCCCGGCAATTCCGGATGATAAAAGAAAAGCGGAATTTTTAAACCAGGCCTCCCGGCTCCGTTCCGATTCCTTCCGGCTGGCTGTGGCCATATGGATCAATCCCCTGATGTACTGGATGTGGCCATGCGATTCAATGGAAGAATCCATGGATATACTGAAAAAATGGCGCAGAACGAACCATTTAACTTCATTTTCTCCATCTTATCTTTACTTATTATGGGCGTCTATCTGGGAAAATTCTCAATGGAACCAAAGACTGGTGCGGATCTGTAAACCAGAACCGGAGATGGTATTGTGCTTCGACAGTGACAGCGAACATGGAATTTGCACTTTTTATGGCCTTCCGGCTATCCCTGACAGATGTTATTACGATGGCTGGAACTATTCTTCCGTCCGCCTGGAAGAGGGAAAATCCCCCTCTTTCGTACTGAAATTTCACAATGCCTCCCCTGATTCGCCATTGGAAATGGAATTAGTAATCGTCTATGAATTTAAGCTGCCTGGAGAATTCAATATTTTTAAAATTGAAAAACAAATCCGGGCTGTAGAATCTGATGTTATCTGCATCGAAGACGACGACATCAATGATCCGGAATACCGACGGGCCACACCTGGCTGGTTCTTTTCCGATTATCTGACGGTCAAAAATCTGGGGAGAAGACCAATTACCTTAAATGGGGACTTTGGGAAGCTGACCCTGGCTGCCGGTGGTACTGATAAAGTAGCAATTACACAAAATACACTTCAAGGAGGCTTTCTATGGTAAGCCATTCATTCTACAGTCATCACAAAAATGAGAGCAGGGTGCCTTTTCATGAACTTCTCGGACAGACCGTTACGAAACTGGAACTGATCGATTTTGATAAGGAACTGCGTTTTTATTGTAAAGATGGATCCGTTTTTATGCTTCTCCATGAAACCGAGTGCTGTGAGGATGTGCGTCTGGAGGATATTTGCGGAGAACTGAACACTCTTTTAAACAGTCCCATCGTAATGGCAGAGGAGGTTGAAGGAGAATGTGGGAAAAATGAAGACGGGGACCATTTTACCTACACATTCTACAAACTGGCAACCAGAAAGGGCTATGTGACACTTCGCTGGTGCGGAACTTCAAATGGATACTATTCTGAAAAGGCAAGTCTGTTTCATTATCCGCCTCAGTGCAGAACTTCCGATGGCTGGCTGGATGACAAGTTCTGTTTAGACTGGTCAGAATTGAGGGTGGAATCAAAATTGATGCTGGATCATATAAGGAAGGAACAATTGGCAGACTGTAATCCGCTCTTAATCACCGCCGAACCGGCGCAATACTTTCTCTGCCAAGCTCCAACCCTGCATCAGATTCAATTTACCCTGCGCCTGCCGGACTGGGCAAAATCCCAGCTCCTGCCATCGTATTACTTATACTCTTATCCTGTGAAGAAAGTGCCTGGGGAAGAGGGATTTGAAAAGGAAATCCGTGATGTTCTGTTGAATTTTCTATCTCTGGAATGCCGGGCAGTCAGACGGGACGGCGGAGTGGAACTTCTAAAAAGGCTGATGGGAAGTCCGTGGTATTTAATAAAGGGAAAAGGTGATACCGGGGTGTATGATATTGAATACATTGGTTACTGAGGGGGCTCCTGAGTCTCATTCCCCCGGCAGCTCCGGAAATAAAATCTTTTGCCTGCAATACAGCCACATGGCACTGTCTGCGCAGGGCAGACAAAACTTAAGTCAATCAGCCGGCACTTCTAACCCTTTTCCTGTGGATTTCGGCATTATGTCAATGCCTGCGTATTCATTCATAGTTGAAAGATATCCGTTTCATTCTTGACCAGTTCTCGTTGACCTTTTACCGATGATCATTTACGATTATCTGTTCAGGGCATGTTTTTATTCGGACAGTGGATTCGAACCACCAACCCATTGATTATAGGTCAATTGCTCTTCCCAGTTGAGCTAATCCTGAATTTTAAGCACTGTCTGTGCTCTTCTTAAGCGGTAATATCCCCTTACCGCAGGGGGGCTGAGTTTCAGTTTTCGTATTGCAGGCAAAAATTAACTGCTGTTGTGATTTATTCAATCGTAATCATTGTAATGGCATTGGAAATTTTAAGCTGAGTCTCTATCTCACTCAAAAGTACTTCGTGCTTTTCTCTCAGCATCTCTACTTTCTTCCTGATATTAATGGGATCTTCCACCTGTGCCGTATTCTGCTTCATGTAGGTCTTAATTACCTCCATCGCCTCCGCATTCTCTTTTGTCCTGCTTTCATTTCCAAGGACGCTGAGCCGCATGGAATCAGCAGTTGCCGCCAGCTTCTGATTATTCCCCTCCACAATGCGAATTACGGACTCCAGCTTGTTCTCCATCGCCTTTGCCAGCATGGATTCGAAGTCATTATCTTCTGCCGGGATGGATTCAAAACCTTCCCCGAACGTAAGCCTGCCGCCTGCCGCCGTTTTCTTATGAATCCTTCTCCGCAGGGCCAGTGCAGAAGCCACTGTCATTTTGCCAAAGGACGTGGTAATCTCCGTCTGTGAATTTGAAAGGATAATTGCCGCATCAATTTTCTGATACCGGCTGATTAAATCTGATATCTGCTGATACGCACTTTCCACGGATGCTTTGAATACCTCCCGGCTTACTCTTTCTGTGGCGGTATTCTCCTCATTTTCTTTTCTCCAGTCTGCCCAGGCGGTACTCGTTATCTTCTGATAAATTTTCTTGCAGACAAGATCCCTCTCGTCCAGCGCCTGTGTAACCAACATCTGCTCTCCCATTTTATACCTCCTGACTCATAACATTTTTAAAGAACCTTTATAGTTCTTATTATAGTCAGGATCCGGGAAGCCGTCATTGCGAAAAACTGTGAAAAAAGAAGCCCATTTCTTCCCAGGCGTAGAAATGGACTTCGGGAAGAAATGGGCCTCAGGAAGGAGACAGCCTGTATAACTCAGAAACAGGGCACCAAAATTTTATGGATTTACAACATTTACCGGATTTCCCTCGATAAACTGCTTCAAATTATTTACCGCAATATCCATTAATCTCTGCCTGCTCTCCTTTGGAGCCCATGAAATATGAGGCGTAATCAGACAGTTGGGCGCTTTTAACAGCGGATTGTCGTCCCGGATCGGTTCCACTTCCACAACATCCAGCCCGGCGGCGTAGACTTTTCCACTGGTAAGCGCTTCAGCCAGATCGTTTTCCACAATGAGGGGGCCTCTGGAGTTATTTAAAATGATGACGCCGTCTTTCATCCGGCTGATCGTCTCTTTATTAATAATCCCTTCTGTCTCCGGGAACAGCGGACAGTGCAGGGAAATCACATCGGAATTTTCCAGCAACGTATCTAAATCCGTATATTTACACGTATCGGAAACCAGTTCCGGCCTCTGATAAGCGTCAAATGCCAGAATCTTCATGCCAAGAGCCTGAGCAATCCTGGCGGTACACTGGCCAATCCTTCCGAATCCAATAATGCCCATGGTTTTCCCGGCCAGCTCAATGAGCGGATAATCCCAGAAACACCAGTCTGCGTTCTGCGCCCAGCGACCCTCGTGAACGGCGTCACTGTGGTGCTGCACGTGATGGCAGATCTCTAACAGCAGCGCGATCGCAAACTGCCCGACAGCGTCGGTTCCGTAATTGGGAATATTGCAGACAGCGATCCCTTTCTCTTTCGCCGCCTCCACATCAACTACATTATATCCGGTTGCCAGCATACCGATAAAACGAAGATTGGGACATGCGTCTAAAATGTCACGGCTGATCACCACTTTATTGACATAAATAGCATCCGCATCGCCGATCCGCTCTTTTACCAGTTCCTTTGGCGTCCTGTCATACACAGTCAGCTCTCCCAACGCTTCTAATCCCTCCCAGCTTAAATCACCGGGATTCTCCGTATAACCATCTAATACTACAATTTTCATTTTCATCTTTCTCCTTTACGTTTATTCTTGTTCCAACAATACGGGTATCTTTTTTTATTATAAAGCATGGTCTGCGTACATAAAATGCGGCGAACCGATTCTTATGTTTATTTTTGCAACTATAGTATTGTATTTAAATTCATTTTATGATATCGTGTATATAAATTAAACATCAAAGAATTCCGAGGGAGGGAACGAGAACATGGAACCTGTTAAAATGCTGGCAATTGCTCCAAATGAAACCATGGAATCCATCATGAAGGAGATTGCGTCTCATAAAGAAAACCTGGTGATGGACACCTGGGTGGGAAATCTATATCCTGCCGTTGAATACGTGAAAAACCACGAGAATCACGGATATGACGTGATTCTTTCCCGCGGCGAGACTGCCGCCATGCTTAAGAAGTCCTCGAGTCTTCCTGTCATTGAAATCCAGTATTCCATGTACGACGCCCTTCACGCCGTAAAATTTGCTCAAACCTTCCATTCCCGTTTTGCGGTTGTGGGTTTCATCTCCATCACATCCATTTTCCAGCGTATGAATGACATGCTTCAGCTGGGACTGGATATTTTCACAATCACCGCGCCGGATCAGGCCGAGGGGACGCTGATGGACTTAAAAAGTAAGGGATATCAGCTTATTATCACCGGGATGTGCATCGACC
>CAUEKH010000006.1 GCA_959018155.1 uncultured Hungatella sp. | reverse complement strand
CATGGTTCTCCACCATATTTCTAAACCATCTTCCCGACTTTTTCACCGACAGCCGGCAGTTATCCTTAATGTCCACCCGGATAAATCCGTATCGGTTCTTGTAGGCATTTCTCCAGGACCAGCAGTCAAACGGCGCCCACAAATGGTATCCGAAGCAGTTGCAGCCCTCCTCGATAGCCTTGTGTAAATACATCAGATGGTCGCGGATAAAGTCGATCCGGTAATCGTCCTGCACGATTCCTTCTTCATCCATAAACTGCTCCTCATTCTGCACACCCATCCCGTTCTCTGATATGTACCACGGAATATTTCCGTAATTGTCGCGGAGATTGATGCCGATATCGTATACCGCAGGCTCGTAGATTTCCCAGCCGCGGGAGACATTCATTTTCTGTCCGGTAAAGGTATATTCCTCAAAATATTTATCCGGCATCAGCGGTCCCTCATAAGGCGTGGTTCTCCTCGTCACACGTCTCGGATGGTAGTAGTTGACCCCCAGATAATCGACGGTATTTTCCCGGATAATAGCCCGATCCTCCTCTTTTGCCTCAGGGCAGATGCCGTCGGCTTTTAACAGTTCAATCAGTTCCGCCGGGTACTCCCCTTTGATAGACGGGTCTAAGAAAGACCGGTTGAAGAGTAAGTCAGCGATATTGGCGCTCTTTCTGTCCTCCGCATTGTCCGGCTCCTTGCAGTAAGTCGGCGTCAGATTCAGCACAATTCCAATCTGTCCGTCTTTTCCGCTCTTTCTGAACTCCCGCACTGCCAGACTGCTGGCAAGCTGTACGTGGTATCCCACCAGCGCCGCCTTCTTTGCATCCACGATGGCCGGATAGTGGCGTTTGTATAAATATCCCGCCTCCACAATTACAATCGGCTCATTAAATGTGATCCACCGTTTCACCTTATCTCCAAACAGTTCAAAACATTTCGCCGCGTAATCGGCAAATGCCTCCACCGTCTCACGGTTCTCAAATCCGCCGCGCTCCGCCCAGTACATCGGCATATCGAAGTGATGGAGACAGATAATCGGCTCGATTCCTCTTGAAATCAAATCGTCAATTACGTTCCGGTAGAATTCCACGCCTTTTTCATTTAAAGTGCCTTCCCTGTCGGAAATAAGCCTGCTCCACTGAATCGAGGTTCTGAAGGAATTCATGCCGACTTCCTTCATCAGTCCGTGATACTCTCTGAATTTATGGTAATAATCCGAGGTCACCGATGGTCCCACTCCGTCAAAAAACTGTTCCGGCACCTGTGTGAACCAGTAATCCCACTCCGACGGCGCGCGCCCGTCTCCCGGAAATGTTCCCTCCGACTGCGGACCCGAACTTGCGGCCCCCCATAAAAAATCATCTTTAAATTTGTAATCCATGTTCCATCCTCCTGATTTCCCTCTGTTATTTTCTTTTCTATTTATTTAAATGGCAATACAGCGCTCCATAGAGATTGGCCCTGCTGCCAAAATGCCCGGTTATCAGCTTCGGCCGCAGAAATGCAAACCGGTCCGCCTTTTCCAGAATATCCATCCTCTTATAAATCTCCGTCACCAGAGATTCCGACTCACTGATTCCGCCGCCTAAGACAATCAGCTCCGTATCAAGCGTAAATTGCAGATTGTAACAGCCAACGGCCATCGCCTCATAGAAATCATTGGTCAGCTTAACCGCGGTCTCATCATTTTCCTGCGCCAGACGCAGCAGTTCTTTTCCATTTACGGCGCGTCCGGTGGCCTGCTTATATTTTCTCGCCTGTTTTACAATGGTATACTGGCTCCACGTACGAAACTCCCCTTCTTCCTGCTTTACAAGAAAGTTCCCGAATTCGCCTCCGTTGTTGGTGCTCCCCTTATAGAGCGCCCCATTTATGACGACCGCGCCTCCGATTCCGGTACCGCATACCACAGACGCAAAATTCCGTTTCCCCTTTGCGGCGCCCAGCCACATTTCCCCCAGGGCCACGCAGTTGGCGTCATTTTCAATGGAGACCGGCAGTCCATCCAGCCGCTCCCGAATCATTTTCACAATGGGAATTTCATGGATATAGGAAATGGCGCTGATTCCCCTCACCACTCCCTCTTTTCCGTCCACGGCTCCCGGCGAACTGATAGCGATTCCCGCAAGCGGCGCGGCAGCCGAGGCCGCCTCATAGACAGACCTCATCTGGTCAAGCAGCGCCTCCAGCCCCGACTCCGGCGTCGGAAATGAACCATGGCCGGTAAGATTTCCATTTTCATCGGAACACGCATACTTCACCGCTGTCCCGCCCCAGTCAAAAATCAAATATTTACCCATAGAAACGATTCCGCCTTTCCACTTTTTATCAATCGGAATGTATTTATGACTGCATCTGTTTTAATAATATACTCTTTCTTTTTAATATATCAAGTACTTTTTTCATTAAAAGTATATACTTTTACTTTTTCGTCATTTTCCTCAAAATAAATATATACTTTTTATTTAAAATAACGATACTTTTTCTCCCGGAAGAATTGTTTTTCTCCGGACTTCGTGGTAGAATCGAAACAGGAAGGGAGGGAAGAGACAGTGAATAAATACCTGGAGATATCAAATGATCTGCGCAGACAGATTGTGAAAGAAAATATTTATGCGCCGGGCGACCAGATTCCCTGCGAGAAGGAACTCTGCGAACAGTACCAGACCAGCAAAATGACTGTGAAAAGGGCGCTGGACATCCTCGTGGATGAGGGACTGATTTACAAAAAGAGAGGGCACGGGACCTTCGTAAAAAGCCTATCCAGCCAGCAGCTGGCGGCGCTGGAGGACAATTTATCCACTCAGAGGCAGGCGCTTACCGGTTTTACCGCCCTGCAGGGAAAAGACCAGGTAACCTCCACGGTCCTGGAATTTTCCGTCATTTCCCCGGATTCAAAGATTGCCTCCAACCTCCATATTACAGAAAATGATTTCGTTTACAAAATCCTGCGCGTCCGCAACAAATCCGGAATTCCGTGTATTCTGGAAGAAACCTACATGCCAATCGACGTAATTCCGGGCCTAAAGATGTGTCATCTGGAAAATTCCATTTACAGCTATATCCGGGAATCACTCCACCACGAAATCCAGAGTTCCCACGTCCGCATTACGGTCAGGGGCGCTTCCGATTTCCTGGCAAAGCATCTGGCCCTGGAACAGGGCAGCCCGGTGGCCGTTGTGGAACAGGTGGCATTCCTTGACAATGGAATGCCGTTTGAGTACTCTTTCGCAACACATAAAGCTGAGACGTTTGAATTTTCTGCGGTGATTGTAAAGAAGAACCAGGGATCCCCTTCTGCTTTATAGAAGGGGGTACCTGGTTCTTTATGATTCAGTCTTCTTTCTATAGCTGTTTGGACTACAGCCCCAATAGTTGCTGAACGCGCGGCTGAAATTCTGCTGTGTTCCGTATCCAAGATAATCGGATATTTCTGCAATACTCTTCTCTTCCTGAAGCATCTCTTTTGCCGTCACCATTTTCATTTCTATGACATAGGAAGAAAAACTCTTCCCTGTTTCCTGTCGAAACAGCTTGCTGAAATACGTGTAACTGAGATTTAATTCATTTGCTATGACAGCCATATTCACATCTGAATCAATATGCTCCCGCACATAAAGTTTAGCCCACTTAATTGGGTTGTCTGCGCTTGTTTGAATGTCTTTCGGTTTTACTTCCGAAATCGCCTCTTCCAGAGCTGACTTTAACTCTTCTTTACCAAAAGGCTTTAACAAAAAGTTTTTAACGCCAAGCTTAATCGCACGGTGGGCATAGGGAAACCTTGCATATGCAGTAATAACAAGAGATACCACATTTGGACTGTATTCTTTTACACGTTCGATCAGATCAAGTCCATTCATGCTGCCCATCTGAATATCAGTAATCAGAACATTAATGCGGTGAAGTTTTGCATAAGCAAGAGCAGACTCGGCAGAATAAGCCACCTCTATCTGCTTAACAGCGGTAATATTCATATTTTCAATCCACTTTTTTATACCAAGACAATTTATTTCATCGTCATCAACAATGAGAATACACATCAGCAAACCTCCCCGCAAATTTTAAGAGTATCTGCCTCTTTCAGTTTCAAAATGATACTGGTTTCTTCTTCCCCTGACTCGATAATCAAATCTGATGATTCACCATAGAGAAGTTTAATTCTGGAGTATATGTTCACCAGCCCGACTCCATTTCCTCCCTGTCCGTGCTGCAATTTGTTCATAAGTTCTTCTACTATCTCAGCTTTAATCATTACACCGTCATTTTTTACAACAATAATAAACTCATTGCCGGCTTTACTGATATGAACATCGATATGAAGAGGTCTTCCAGGAGCAAGTCCATGCTGAATTGCATTCTCGCATAAGGGCTGAAGCATGAATCTCATGAGCCGCTGATCCGGTTCCACATCAGTCAGGTCTATATTGAGAGATATCATATCATTCTTTCTCATATTCATCAGCCGAATATAATCCCGTGTACTTTCAATTTCCTGAGAAATTGGGGCATAAGCTTCTCCATTTAGATTATAGCGAAGCAGACGCCCAAGAATCACGATTCCATCCGAAATTTTTTCCAGTTCAGTTCCCAGTTCAATACACATCTGCATCCAGTTAAGCGTATTAAATAAAAAATGGGGATTCATCTGATACTGAAACGCCAGTCGCTGTGCACTTTTTTCTTTTTGCTCGTGCTCAATACGAGAATTAGCATTACTTCGAATCTGCTGAATCAATACATTTAGCACATCAATTAAAGCACTGATATCATCGTCATCTGAATTAGGCAGTGTCACCTCCATATAATTGCTCTTTGCGTTTTTGGCTACATCTACAATCTGATCAATGCGCTTATATATCGAATGCACAAATCGATTGCTTACAGTCAGTATGATCGCTGCCGTTCCTAAAACGATGAACAGCTGAGGCAGAGCATAGACGATTGTCTGCCATATGATTGTCTTTTTATCCAACGCCACAACAAGGTTCATATCCAGCGACTGTATTGGATTCGTAATATAAATCATCCCATCGATTTCATATCTCGTATTATCACCGCTAAAAGGTAAACAGGAAGCGTCCAACCAAGCGGCGTCTCCATAAATAATCTGGTCCCCCTGAGTAACGAACAATTTTCCTTCTGTTTTTGCACTCGATAACACTTCCAAAAAACGACTCTTTTGCACGCCACATTTAATAACGCCCAGACGGCCTGAAATACTGTCGGTAACTAACCTGTAATAGCTTAACATTGTCTGTCTGTTATAGTCAGATACTACCGTACTCTCCGGATACATCAATTCCTCGCCTGCCCAACCGCTGATTTTTCCCGTTGCAAGAAACTTCCGATATCCTTCCATCTCTTCTGCGCTTTCGGTATGCAGAAGATACCAGTAACTGACTGGTACAACTCCTCTGTCAGAAAAAATCACAATATCTCCACCCAAACGAGACAGAATTACTTCTCTTTCTGCTATTAATTCCTGAATTTTAAATACCTGTTGAACTTGTCGGCTGTACACCCTTTCCTTATTTTTCAGGATTGTAATAATATTTTTATCATAACTCATCAACTCGATAACATTTTCCACTAACTTCTTGTTATCTTCGATGGACACAGACAAGGCATCTAAAATGGTTTTATTGGTTGACAAAATTGACTCATAGTATCTCATATAAAACGATCGATATAATAGAACAGATAAAAAGAACGTCGGTATAATTACAACAATAACCAGAATCCTGACCAATCCCCTTATTGTTGTTTTTTTCTTCAAAGTCCTTTTCATCCTGTGTCTTCACCCCTTATATGATAGACAGTGTCATCTACGACACCTTTGTTACAAAAAATCATTTTCTCTATTATAAGTATCCCCTCCGGAGCAGTTCGTTAATTACTCCGTTTCCTGCAACAATATCACACGGCCTATTAAGAGCCACTTCACTGCCATCGAACGCAGTCACATTTCCACCTGCCTCACGAACCAGCACCACACCGGCTGCGTAATCCCAGGGCTTTAAGCCGCACTCAAAGTAAGCATCTGACCTCCCGCACGCTACATATGCCAGTTCAATTGCTGCGGAACCAATTCTTCTGATATCCTGACTGTCCTGAAATACCTTCTTGAAAATCTCAAAATTCTTATCTGCCAAATCGTGATGGTACGGCGAGGTTCCAATTGAAATAAGGCTGTCACCCATGGTTTTTGCGCTGCTCACATGAATGGAATCTCCATTTAGGGAAGCACCCTTTCCCGTCTCGCCATAAAACAGTTCATCAGTATATGGCTGATAAATAATCCCCATTACCAGTTTCCCGCGCTCACATAAAGCCAGTGAAATAGCACTGTGCTGAAAACCGTGAATTAAATTGGTCGTCCCATCAACCGGATCCAGAATCCAGAACGACTTTGTAATATCAATATCGCTGTTATCCTTCTCCTCACCCATAAGTTGAATTTCAGGGTACGCCTCCTTAAGCTTTCCGCAAAGCACCGATTGCACCGTAAAATCCACCTCAGTCACATAATCCGCCAGTCCTTTTTTTGTGATTTTCCTTGAATTCTCACTGTCGAGAAAAATCGCCTTCATTTCCTTCACCAGTGCAATCACTCTGTCCTTATCTACACTCAATTTTATATTCTCCATATGATTCTGCACTCCATATTATACAATATAATATTTATTGTTAACAGTCTGTTCCATTTCCATTTTCTGGAAAAGAAGGCAGCCAATCTTCCATTGACTGCCCCTCATCAGCATCAGTTTGCAAATGTGTAATCCGTTCCGAAATGTTCATTATATGCCGTCAACTGCGCCTGACGCTCAATCTCACCGCCCATATTCAAGTATTCGCTGACGTATGCATCCCATTCTGTTTCAAGACTTTTTTCTCCCAAAATAAATGCTAACATATTCTGGACAAAGTAATTATCGAGTTCTGTATGATTCTCAACATATTCATCTGTGAGGAACATGCAGAATAAGTCTTCGCGGTATGGCTCTTTGTATCTCATATCAGAACTTGCAGCAAGCAGATCATATTCATAGGTTCCTGCCAGCTTAAATGGCTGAGTATTCAAATTCTCATGACACAGTATCTTGTAAGCTTCCATATCAGTCGTCTCATATTTACCTGATTTTGACTTATTATTATTAAGCCCCCAATACCATGTTGTCTGGTTAGCCGCCTCATCCCAATCGAAAAATTCATCCTCAATACCATACTGCAGGACACGGAAGCCATAATCACTCGCCTGGAAATTCATATATTTCACAGCGGCAGCAATCTCTTCCTCTGAACACAGATAGCTGATACCTACTACCTGAGAAAACGGCGCTGAATAGAGATTTCCGCTCTTTCCACCCTCTCCTACAGGCGGAAGAATCGGTTGGACAACTGCCTCTGGCTGAAGTGCGCCAAAATCAAATCTGGAATACGCATTATAACCATGAGACCACCATGCAGAAAGAAGCCCCATCTCATTTCGTCCCCATTTCGCCATTGCCTGCTCATAGGTGCAGGTAAACAGTTCCGGGTCAATCAACCCTTCGCTGTAGATATCTCTGAGATAAGCCAACGCAGCCCTGTATTCATCGCTGATTGCATTATCTGTAATTGTTCCATCATCATTCAGAAAATAATCACGTTCCGTTGAAGCGCCAAATGCTCCCATCAAAAATGACAGATATGTATATCCGGCTGCACTTAATCCATAAGTATCATTCTTACCGTTTCCATCCGGATCATTAAAAGTAAACTGACGCATTACTTCAGTAAATTCATCAAGAGTAGCCGGAACTTCCAGCCCAAGATTATCCAACCAGTCCTGACGGATGTAGGTAACATGGCTGGAGGGTACTTGAAGTTCATTCGGAATCCCATAAATTTTGTTATCGAGAGTCATATAGGACCAGTCATCCCCTACATAGTCCATCAGATCTGTATACTCATTGTTAAGATACGGTGAAATATCTGCCCACGCCCCCGTCTTCGCATAATCCATCCAAACACTGTAATCACATAAAACAATATCCGGCATGTCCCTTGACGATATATACAGTGCCAGCTGCTGATTGAAGTTGGCTACATCACCCTGAATTAAATTAATGTCGATTCCAAGTGTCTCACGGATATACTGCCGGGTAAGATCTGTTGCCTCATTCATAGGGCGCGAACTTGCATAGAACACATCCAAAGTAACAACTTCTTCATTTTCCCCACTTGCTGAAGTGCTTTCTGCCACAGTGCTTTTAGATTCTGGCGCGTTCTCCGCCGGTTTGGAACTGCAGGCAATCTGTGAAAGTGTCATCGTTGCTGCCACAGCGATTGCTGCCATACGTTTTAAATTTCTCATCTTCTCTTCTCCTTTTGATTGTTATATGAGCACATCTCGTAAATTTTAATATCAGCCTTTCAGAGAGCCTACCATAACTCCCTTGACAAAATACTTCTGTACAAATGGATATACACACAGAATTGGCAGCACACTTACTACAATCATTGCATCTTTTAACGTTTCTGTTGAGAGCGACTGTGCTGCATCTTCAAACATCATCGTGTTAAACTGCGCCGTCTGCAATGCCTGACGTAAAACCGTCTGCATGGGCCATAATGCACTGTCTCGAATATAAATCAGACTCTTAAAATAATCATTCCAGTATGCAACTGCATAAAACATAGTAATTGTTGCAATAGAAGCTTTTGAAAGAGGCAACAGAATATGGATTAAATATCCTATCATTGATTCTCCGTCAATACATGCGGATTCATAAAGTTCATCCGGTACGCTTTGAAAAAAATTCCTCATCAGTACCAGATTATAGGTGCTGACAGCGCTTGGCAAAATTAAAGCCCACAGGGAATCTATCAGCTTTAAGCCACTTACAACAAGATAAGTAGGTACCAGGCCGCCATTGAACAGCATTGTCAGAACAAAAAAAACCGTAAGTGCTTTTTTTCCTGGCAGATTTTTGATTGATAATACATACGCGCCAAGTAAAGTCAACGCCATGCTGATTGCCGTTCCTGCCAGTGTAACAATCATTGTATTTCTGTAAGCAGTCGGAATCAGGCTGTTGCGGAATACCTGTTTATATGCGTCGAGGTGCAAACCATCCGGCCATAATACAAAACCATTTTCAACCAGATGCCCCACACTGGAAAATGAACCTACAAGTACATACCAGAAAGGGTACAGCGTAATAACGAGAACAAAAATCATAATGAGCATATTGACTATGTGAAATGCAGTCTCTGATGGCCTTTTTATTTTCAGTTGATTCATACTTCCCATTTTCATCACCAAATCCCTTCCCCGTCAGTCAGCTTCTTTGACACAATGTTTGTCCCCACTACTAATACTAGGCCGATAACTGATTTCAGCATTCCGGAAGCAGTTGCAAGACTGAAGTTATTAGATGACCCCAGACCGGTTCTGTAGATGTAATAATCAATTGTTTCCCCAACCTCCAGCGTCATATCTGTAATCAAAATGAATATCTGATCGAATGAAACATTAAGAATCTGTCCGACTGCAAGAATAAGCTGAATAGCAATAATTCCACGAATTCCAGGTAATGTTATATGCCAGATTTTTCCGAATCGTCCCGCCCCGTCAAGCCGTGCCGCTTCATATAACTGTTCATCAACCGATGTTATTGCCGCCATGTAAATAATAGCTGACCACCCCATAGTTTTCCAGATTCCCGTACTAACCACAATTGTTCTGAAGTACTCTTTTAGTCCAATATAATTTTGAGGCGTTCCCCCCAGCGCCTGAACAACCGTACTGACTGCTCCTGTACTTGGCGACAAAATCATATAAACCATTCCACCGACAACTGACCATGATATGAAATGTGGAAGATAACTTACTGTCTGTACAATTTTTTTAAATTTAAATTGTGTCATCTCGTTGAGAAGAATTGCAAAAATAATCGGAACCGGAAAACCTATTAATAAGTTCATAGCGCTGATGATTAGAGTATTCTTAACTGCCCGTAAAAATGAAGATGTCTGGAACAGTTTTATAAAATTATCAAACCCTACCCAGGGACTGGCAGCAATACCCCCGATCACACTGTATTTTTTAAAAGCAATTATTAATCCTCCCATTGGCAAATAGGCAAAAATAAGATACCAGAGCACAACGGGTAAAATCATGACATACGCCGGCCAAAATCGGCGGAACTGATTGCTTTTACTGCTTTTCATTACTTTAGATTTCGATTTGCATACCATCATATGCCAACTCCATCCTTTCTGAACCAACAATAGATTCATACCAATCATGAGGTGGACACCAATGAGGTGACATATGAGTTAAGATGAATCGACTGCCCTGCTTTAAGCATTTACATTCATTCAGCCTGTCTCTCATTTTTATATTGTTAGCCAGGCACATATGGCCGCCATACTGTTCGTTCAGTCCGGTTGTTCCCTCCATGATGACTGCATCATATTGGAAGTTTTTCATCAATTCGAACTGATCCTCATCATAAGTACCGGAATCAAGGGCATACAGTAATGTTTTTTCTTCCTTCTGAATTACATAGCTATGGGCAAATCCGGCCTCTGGTCCATGATTTCCACGAATCGGCAATATCCGGTACCCATTTGATTCAATCTTTGTTCCCTCTTTAATTTCGTTTAAAGCGATTTTATGACTATCAGTAATTTCAAGGGACTTTCGCAGAAAATCGATTACAAACCTGTTTCCGTAGATATTTAACTCTGGTATTTCAGTAAATCTTGGTCCGCCATGAGTAATTTGCTCCGCATAACTCAGGGACAAAAGGCTTTCATCTGTATATCTCCAAAACAGATTCTGCTGATACAGATGATCCTCATGTGGATGAGTAATCAGCAGCGTCCTGATTTGTGTTAAGTTGACCCCGAAACGTGCAGCATTGTCAAAACATGAGGGACCAATATCGATTAGTAATTCTTCATTGACAGCTAAGCAACTGTTAGTTCTCAGATTTTTCCCCCTGTGTTTACGAGCATAAGTACAATGTGGACATTCGCACCAATATCCCGGGTATCCCTCTCCAGCCCCCGTACCCAAAAACGTTAATTTCATTTGCCTCACCTCACTCTTATTTTGTACCTTAATTTTATAAATTTCTTATGTTTTATACAATATCAGCAGTTATCGTTTTTGTATCATTAGTTGACCTCAACATATCGTATAAGCCTGCATAAGAATTCCCTAAAACGAATGGCTTGAGATTGAAGAACAGAACGAACTTAATAAGACAGAAAAAAATATATCTTCTCTTGTTAGTACGCTGCAAACGTCAACCAACAAGAGAAGATATATTCAAAAAGGCATACACAGCAAAGCTGTACATTGAAAGATATAGCAGAGGATATTGTATATAACTTTATCTAATGCTAAATAAATATTTTATATAAAAAACTGAATTTGAAAAAAACAACACATATTCTGAGATTAAAATTATCTTAATTGAAATCAAGGATTTTTTGGACTTGGAAATAATACACCCTGTTAATTTATATTAAAATGCGAAAGCGAATACATTCGCAATTAATACCGGAATATCTTCTTCGACATCTCCACAAACTCCCGGTTCGTCCTCGTCCTTGCGAATAAGTCGAGAATCTTCTCCACCGCATCCTCCGGCTTCAGCGTCGTCGTCGCCTTCCGCACAATATCAACAGCTTCGGCTTCTTCTCTGGTTAAGAGCAGGTCGTCTCTTCTCGTACCGGACTTTAAGATATCAATAGCCGGGAAAATTCTCTTTTCAGACAGCTTCCTGTCGAGCACGAGTTCCATGTTACCGGTTCCCTTAAATTCCTCGTAAATAACATCGTCCATACGGCTTCCCGTATCTACAAGCGCGGTAGCCAGGATAGTTAAACTGCCGCCCTCTCTCATATTTCTGGCAGCACCGAAGAAACGCTTCGGCATGTGCAGAGCGGCCGGGTCGAGACCACCGGATAAGGTACGGCCGCTGGGCGCCACCGTCAAGTTGTACGCCCTGGCCAGACGGGTAATACTGTCCAAAAGGATAATCACATCCCGCCCATGCTCGACAAGACGCTTGGCGCGCTCAATCACCATCTCGGAAACCCGTTTGTGGCGCTCCGGGAGTTCGTCGAAGGTGGAGTAGAGAACTTCTACATTGTCGCCTGTGATGGCCTCCCTGATATCTGTAACCTCCTCAGGACGCTCATCGATCAGAAGGATCATGACGTGCATCTCCGGATGGTTGACGGTTACAGCCTTGGCCACCTGCTTTAAGAGGGTTGTCTTACCTGCCTTTGGCGGGGAGACAATCATACCTCTCTGTCCTTTACCAATCGGCGCCAGCAAATCCAGCACCCGCATGGCTGTCGTATTCTTGATTCCCGGAGTCTCCATATGGAGTCTCTCATCCGGGAAAATCGGGGTCATATTCTCAAAATTCGGTCTGCGCTCCGCCACGCTGGTCGGATATCCGTTGATATTCGTTACATAGAGGAGAGCGGCAAACTTCTCGGCCGCCGTCTTCACACGGCGTTTTCCCTGAATGATATCTCCCGTCTTCATATTAAAACGGCGAATCTGGGATGGGGCCACATAGACGTCATTCTCTCCCGGAAGGTAGTTCTCGCAGCGGATGAAACCAAATCCATCCGGCATAACTTCGAGAATACCGTGAGCGGAAATCCCGCTGTCTAACTCCTGAAGTTCCTGACTCGGCTGAAAATCTTCCTGAGCATCAAAGCGCTCTGCATTCTGCCGCTCCTGGCGTTCTGCAAACTGGCGCTGATCTGTATTCTGACGCTGCTCCGCATCCTGACGGTCCTGGCGCTGGTCTGAATACTGGCGGTCCTGACGCTGATCTGCGTACTGACGTTCCTGGCGCTGATCCGCGTACTGACGATCCTGACGCTGATCTGCGTACTGACGATCCTGACGCTGATCCGTTCCCTGGCGTCCCTGACGCTGATCTGTATTCTGGCGGTAATTGCCGTTTCTCTGCTGCCCTTCGGCGCGGTAGGAACGAACCACAGTCTTCTTTTTATCATTATAACTCTGGCGCTGGCCCTGGGACTGCGCCGGCTGATTCTCGGCTGTCTGCTTCTCAGGTTCCGGCTTTACAGCCTGCTGGCTCTCAGCGTCCGCCTTTAATGCCTCCTGGCTTTCTCTGGCAGACTGACTCTCTCTTGCAGCCTGGCCTTCTCCGGCCTCCCCGTTCTCTTTTTCAGAGTGTCCGGCCTGCTCCTGCACGGTTCCCTGATTCCCCGACGAAACAGCTTCCGCCGCGGTTCCTCCTTCCTTCTCCTCAGCTTTCCTGCAGAGGAGGTCAATCAGTTCCGCCTTTCTCATAGAACTGTAACCTTTTATGCCCTCGCCTTTGGCAAATTCCTTTAGCTTTTCAAGTGACAATGTCTGTAATCTTTCACGCATAACGTTCTCCTTATTTTGTTTCATACTCCAATTAAAAATTGTTTCGTCTTCTTGGGGAATATCTATGATAGAATATCATAAACAGATGCAATATCATATTTTCATTATATACCTGTTAATGAAAAAAGAAAAGTGTTTTTTTACCAGATATAACAGCTGCTGCCGGTTTCACTTACCATTCGTACAATATGTAAGACCCGTGGAGGAGGCCTTTCCCCCGCAGGTCTTGCATATTGTAAACAGTTCAGCGCCAGAAGCTTTATATTAACTACTTGTTAACTTAAATGAATGTCTTTTGCAAACGCATACGATATAATCTCTCCCTCACCGCGCCAGAACCGCCACCCCCGCATTCTACCCTCGCAGCAACGCCTCTATCACCTTCCCATCCGTTTCTCCCAACTCAAGCCCCAGCGCCTGGGCCATGGTTGGCCCCTCATCAATCAGCCCCATCCGCTCCACTCTGGCGCCCTCCGCGAAATGCGGTCCCGCCGCCATAAAGAACGTCCGGTACCCGTCCACATCCGGCAGATACCCATGAGTTGCCGCCTGCAGCTTAAAATCAGCGTGATGATCGGATCCCCCCGCCTTCTTCCGGTACGTTTCCCAGTCATTCTGGAAGTAATACCCCTCTGCCGCCTCCAGCACAAACGCACACTGCGGATCAGCGCCCATGGCCTGCGCCTCTCTGCCTGAAAATACAGCCGCAATGCCGCTATCCTCCCGCCGCATCAGATTTTTAATCAGCGTCTCGGCATGGCTTAAATATTGTTTCTCCTTCACATAGATATAACAGCAGCCGTCACAGTCCCGGGCCAGAATCTTCCAATCTGTAATTTTCCCATTTTTCACTGTCACGTATCCTTTTTTCACGAACACATAATTAGGATAAATGGCTTCTTTCACATCTTTCTGGTAGTGGTCACCCAGCACCACCAAATCCGTCTCCTGGGCCAGTCCCATTTCCTCAAGAAGCGCTGTCAGCTTACCGAGCCGCTTATCGTGGCGATCCAGGGCGGCCCGCGCCTCCCTGCTTTCCACTCCGTGTAAATGGCGGTTCGTATCCACGTCCGTAAAATGGGCCAGAATCAGTTCCGGTCTGTATTTTCTCACCGTATGGAGAAGAGAAGCGTGGACAAAATTGTCGAGTTCCGGCTGCTTAATCCCATCTCTCAGAGAGCCGAACCGCAGCTGCAAATCCAGTTCATAGAGCGGCGTCCCGTTCTCCATGCAGACCGTAATCTGATTCTGCCACGGTCGGTTTGGCAGAACCTCCGGCAGGTTATAGTGGATATCTGCCTTTCCCATAACCGGCCATAAAAGGGAGGCCGTCCGAAGCCCTTTCTTCTCCGCCTCATCATACAGGGTTGTCCCGCGAACCGATTTGCGCGTCCAGAACCAGTCTGATGGATTCCGTTTTGGCTGGATTTTCAAGTTATTGACTATCCCGTGGTTCTTTGGATAACGTCCCGTTACAATCGACGTATGGGCCGGGTAAGTCAGACTGGGATAGACGCTGTTCACCTCGGGACAGCCTGCTGCCCTGGCGAAAAATTTACGGAAATTCGGAAGCGTCTCCATATACTCCAAGTCACGGCTGCCCACCGCGTCGAGAGAGAGAATAATCATGCGCGGTTTACCGCTCATTCTTCCACCTCCTCCCCACGGAGGAATTCCAGATGTTCTTTTATCTTCTTTTCATACCCATTTTCCGTGGGCTCATAAAATACCATCCCCTCCATACCATCCGGCAAATACTGCTGTTTCACGTAATGGTTCGGATAATCATGCGCGTATAAATACCCCTGACCATGCCCAAGCTTTGCGGCCCCTTTATAATGGGCATCCTGTAAATGAACCGGAACCGGCATGGTCTTCGCCGTTTTCACCGTATCCAGCGCGGCAAATACCGCGTTGCAGGCCGCGTTACTCTTGGGCGCTGACGCCACATAAGTCACCGCCTGAGACAGAATAATCTGTGCTTCCGGAAGACCGATCCGCTCCGCCGCCTGGGCGGCGGCCACAGCCACCACGAGGGCCTGCGGGTCGGCATTTCCCACATCCTCAGACGCGCAAATCATGATTCTTCTGGCAATAAACTTGATATCTTCACCGGCATAGAGCATACGCGCCAGATAATAGACCGCCGCATCCGGATCCGACCCTCTCATACTCTTGATAAAAGCCGAGATTGTATCGTAATGGTTATCCCCGTCCTTGTCGTACCGGACGACACGCTTCTGGATGCATTCCTGGGCCACCTCGATATTGATGTGGATTTTCCCATCTTCTTTGCTGCGTTCCGTCGTCATGACCGCCAGTTCTATCCCGTTTAACGCCGCTCTGGCGTCGCCGTTCGCCACATCGGCCAGAAAATCCATAGCTTCCTCATCAATCACCGCCTGATAGGATCCCATGCCCTTTTCCTTATCATAGACGGCCCGCCTGATCAATTCCTTAATATCATCCCGCTCCAGCGGCTTCAGTTCAAAAACTCTCGAACGGGACAGAAGAGCTCCATTTACCTCGAAATACGGGTTCTCCGTAGTCGCTCCGATTAAAGTCAGCGTTCCGTCCTCCACAAACGGAAGTAAATAGTCCTGCTGCCCTTTATTAAACCGGTGAATCTCGTCCACAAACAGAATCGTCTTCTTCCCGTACATTCCCAGGGAGTCCTTCGCCTCTTTTACGATCTCCTCCATGTCCTTCTTCCCGGCCACCGTCGCGTTAATCTGTTTAAAACTGGCGCTGGTCGTGTTGGCGATCACCTTGGCCAGAGTAGTCTTCCCGGTCCCCGGAGGGCCGTAAAAAAT
This sequence comes from uncultured Hungatella sp., assembly GCA_959018155.1. Lineage (GTDB taxonomy): Bacteria > Bacillota > Clostridia > Lachnospirales > Lachnospiraceae > Hungatella. Next base: position 3,910 of record CAUEKH010000006.1, on the reverse strand, counting down.
CACAGACCCCAGCTTGTCCGCCATAATGGCGCGGTAGAGCAGCTTATCTTTCCCGATAATATGCTGCTGTCCCACTACCTCATTCAACGTCGTGGGCCGAAGTCTCGACGCCAGCGGCGATTCTTTTTCCATTGTGTTTTCTCTCATAAAATCAAATAAATCCATATTATCCTCTCCCGTTACCGACGGCTGCTTATGGCGGAACTCTTCTCCATTTCCGCAATCTCCACGGCCTTCTTGCAAAGCATTTCCGCAAGGCAGTTTCCACACCGGACTCAGTCCACCAGCAGCTCATCCACCGTAACAAAAGTATATCCCTGCTTGGTCAGCGTGTCAATGACTTCCAGCGCCGCCTCCACCGAAGTCGGAAATACATCGTGAAGCAGGATAATATCCCCCGGCTCCGTATTTTTTACGATGTGCCTCACGACTTTCCCCGTATTCTGCGACTTCCAGTCGAGAGGATCCACCGACCACAGCACAACCGTCATGTCGGTCGAACACTCCAGTTCTTCATTCCAGGAACCGTAAGGAGGCCGCAGATACTCCGGCCTTTTCCCCGTTATCTCCTCAATTTTATTGTTGGTTTCCTCGATCTGGCCACACGCCGCTTCTGCGCCTTCTTTGCTCATCTGCACATGGGTAAATCCATGATTTCCAATTAAATGGCCGTCCTCCTGCATCTGCTTCACAATCGCTTCTTTCCCCTCGAGATTCTCTCCCAGTAAGAAAAATGTGACATGAACATTTCTCTCCCGAAGACCGTCGAGAAGCCTGTTCGTGTAAACGGAATGAGGGCCGTCATCAAACGTCAGAGCAATCTGCTTCTCCCCGGAAAACTGTATCCGTACCTCATTTTTTGCCTCTTCCCCGGAGTCCTCATCGAGGAATAAAGTCTCCTTCGTCTCTGTGTAAAACCGGTACATACTCCTGCCAAGAGAAAGATCCAGCATCAGCACTGCAAACAGACAGAAAATTTTCCATTTCATCTTCATCCAACCGACTCCCGGCACTCCATCTATTATTACCTATTTTATGTTGCGCTTCTCTGAAATAAAACCCGGCCATATTTTTCTATCTTTTTTCGCAAAAATGCGTTATAATAAAATATATCCGGAATACTCCCGTAGTATTCTGTCAATATCATTTCGCTTTAGCTTCACTTTGAAAGGAGAGGATGTTATGGGTCACAAAGTTATCACCATTGGCCGCCAGTTCGGAAGCGGCGGACACGAAATCGGGGAAAAGCTTTCCGAGAGGTTACAAATCCCGCTGTACGACAGGAATCTCGTGGAGATGGCCGCTGAAAAGCTGGGCCTGTCGGAAATCAGTGTGGAAGAAGTAGATGAATCCGTTTTAAATACCTTTTTATCCGCCTACCGCTATCCTACAAGAGCCGCTTCCCTGGCAGGCTACAGTATGCCGCTCAATGACAGCACCTACCTGGCCCAGTCCTCCATCATTCAGACACTGGCAAGGAAAGGCCCCTGCATCATCGTAGGGCGCTGCAGTGATTACGTACTCCGGGATAATCCTGACTGTCTGAATATTTTCATTTCCGCCTCCATGGAAGACCGGATTAAACGGATTGCAGAGCGTTACGGCCTCTCAGAGAAGGAAGCTGCCTCCGCCATCAAGCGGACGGACCGGAGAAGGAAAAATTACTACGAAACGTATACGGACCATACGTGGGGAAGTTCGGAATCCCACGAGCTCATTATCAACGTCAGCAGGATGGGAATAGAAAAGGCTCTCGATCTGATTCAGTATCTCTATCAGAAGTAACCGGCCATTCCAAATTTCCTGAAATTCAAAAACCAACGATAGCCTGCACGCTCCGCGCACAGGTCACCGTCTTCAACAGGCCCCCTGGCCTGGCAAAAAAGAAGCCGCAAAAAGTTTTCTGCTTTCTGCGGCTTCCATTTTTTCATAGATCGGTTAATCGTTTCCCAGCGTCCCTCTTTCAATCTTCATTTCCATGCAAGGTTCGTACTCCAGCTCATTTCCGTTGATAAGCGTATGTCCGACTCCATGCACTTCCATCTTCCTGCCGCCGCGCTCCTGATAAGAGAGGGATTCCTTTCCGTCCCACTCCACAACGGCGGTCTTCATGATCTCCTTAAAGTTTTCATAACTTCCGTATTCACACTGATTTCCCGCCTTCACTACAACGGCGTGAGCGAGCCCATGGGAAATCAGTTCTTTGCCTGTATTGGCGCCGCAGGCGGTAAGCGCTGCCCCATTGCTGAACCAGCAGCCTGCATACGCGTTCTGGGCCTTCACAAATACCCAGTTTCCGTCAATCTCATACTCGTCATAATCGTAAGCCGGAAAATACGCATGGATGTCGTGAACCAGTTCCTCCGGCTGAATATGGAAAATCATCATCATTATATTGCGGTACTGTTCAATATACGGCATAGTTCCATTTCCCGCCCAGTAAGCCGGACGGTTCTCTCCGCTGAACGTCCTTTCGCCCGGGTGATTGATGAAAAGCTGCGCCCCTTCCGTTCCCAGCGCCAGATTCATCAGGTGCTGCTGATGGCCGTGGACAAATGGTTTAAATCTCCGGACACAGGCCATGAAGTAATCAGAGGTCTTAAACCCATACGTCTTCACTTTATGAATCCCCTGATCCAGCTCCACAGACAGCCACTGCCCCGGTTCCGGCTGCGCCTCCTCAAATACCTTCGGGGCCTCATAGTCCGAAATACTGTAAAGCAGCACCGACCTGGCCGCCGCCGTTATCCGGCCTTTACCGTAGGCCGTCCACATCAGGAAATTCGGCTCCATCAGCGTCCTGATTTTCAGCGTATCCTCATAACACCGCCCGAAGCTGGAACACATAACGCCCTGATACGTGTTATAACACATCATCCGGAATGTAAAGTCAATGGCCCGTTTTGCCATATCGCGGATTTCCCGATCAGGCGCTATCTCGTACAGTGTGAAAAATCCGATTAAATCCACCGGGATATACGTCCCGGAATTCCACTCCGCAAACCCGTACTTTTCAAAGTGGGCGAACCAGTCCGCCACCCGCTTCTTTCCGATCTCATACTGCTGCCGCCCCGTTCTCCCGCTGACAGCAAACCGTTCTTCCGGGAACAGCCAGCCGGCCAAATACTGCCCCACATGGAACAGCATGGCGTGATTCTCGCTGAAATACCACATCACGTCATTGCCCGGCTCATCAATCCAGTAGCGGAAATTCAGGACAGCGTTCCTGCATCTCTGATACTGTTCCTCTGACAGGAAATTCCGGTATCTCACCATAAGCAGCACGAGAGGCGACAGGCTGAAATCGGCGCAGTCCTCCCGGTTTTCTATCATCACCAGGCTCTCGTCCAGTCCCTGTAAGGCCTTCTCATTCCATGCGCCCTCTGCCTCCAGCACCGCAAGCGTTCCGGTGATCATGCCTCCGCCCTGGCTGCTCAAAAACTGCAGCGCCTGACGTTTTCTCCCCGCCTCCGTATCAGCCGGCGCCACATCGGAAGCTTCTTTGTGGGAAATTCCCACCACCAGCTTCCGGGCCATTGTAAATCCGCCGGCCCTGCATGATAAGTAGAAATTATAGGCGCCCACACGGAAATCCGCCGCATCTCCCATCGCCATTTCCGTGTCCGCCTGCTTCGCGCAAAGGACAGCTCCTTCCGTCATATCTTTCCCGTAAAGAACCGTTACAGTCTTATCCTCTTTCAGCAGGGAATTGTCGTAGCGGATTGCCACAGGCCCCGTCTTCACCAGATCCCGCGGCAGATAGCAGCTCTTTAAAAAAGCTTCCGTCTCTCGCACTTCTTCCACGCTGTCACCAAGTTCAACAGCGCCCGTAAGCATTTTATCGCCTTTATATCGGAATTCATAATAGAAAAATACGTCACGTTCAGCCAGCTCGTCCGCATAGATGACC
>CAUEKH010000005.1 GCA_959018155.1 uncultured Hungatella sp. | reverse complement strand
GGAAGAAGACTCCGTCTCCGCCCCTTCTTTTCTGATAGTCACGGCCCCGTCTTTACACGTAACGGTAAGCACCGGATCATACCCCAGAAATGAATAGCGTCCCCAGTTCTCGCCACCCTCTATGCTTTCCAGCAAATAATAACGGTCGCTCAATCCGGCAATTTTCCGAAGCAGGGTAATCGGTGTGACGATATCCGCAAATACTTCCCTGCAGACCGGAATAACGGGATACTCTGATGCAAGTGTTTCGATTTCTTTACAGTCTGGCGTGATTTTCATATCTGACGACGCTCCTTTCTTTATCTTTCTCACGGGTGACAACAAAAAAGCCCCCGTCCCTCTTATCCACATTCCTATGGATAAAGAGGGACAGGAGCTGTTAAACTTCTGCGGTACCACCCTGATTGGTGAAGATAGACTTCACCCGCTCTGTAACATACTAACATATGCCTCCCCTTGGTAACGGATAGGAAACCCGTCGGTATCTACTTCCGGTCCATACGCGCTGTCGTATTCTGAAAAATACATACAGTTCCGTATCGGAATCTCCGGTTTCAAGCCGCCCTCGCAAGTCCATTCGGATTCATCACCAACGCTTCCTTACACCAGCCGGAAACTCTCTGCGCATGATGGAAAAATCTTACTTACTCCTGCTCATCGGTTTGTCGCTTTGTTTTGGTAAAGTATATGAGATGATCGGGGAAATGTCAATAAAAAAATGAAAAAAAGTGGAAAACTTTATTTTCTTAAGTTTTGGAGAGGTAATTAATATTGGATAAAAATACGATAATTTAAGGGGATTCATGGGAAAATGTCACCTGTTATGGTTGGCTGTTAATGTCGGCAATAAAAGACGGTGATTCACACATTCAGTGCAAATCCCGTCTTTTATCTCCGCAAAGCGATGAGCCCGATAGACCTGGTTGTATGGATATTTGATGCTGCCACAAAGGCCAGACACCCCGCCGTTTGCGCCGCTGCAAAATGGAAGCCTCGTTGCCTGCGGAACGGGCGGCGTGGAATTTGGCCTGCTCAAGAGGCATATCAGAGAGAGAATATCAGAGAGAGCAGGCAGAATCAGGCCATCTGATGTTCAAGCCCTCTCACCCTTCGGTCCAGATTATCGATCATATGGAGAAGGAGAGCGCCATTATCATTTTCCAACTTGGTTATCTTATAGTACTGTACAAGTTCCGCGGTAGTGTCCTCTACATTTTTGATTTTCTTTTCCAGAGAGATCTGTACCCTGTCTAACTCACTCAGAATACGATTTTCAGAGTGGCCGATTTCCGCTTTTAAAGTCTCCTCGAAATCAGAGCGGAGTTCAGCGCCTAATTCTGTACGAAGTTTTTCGCTTAATTCAGTGCCTAACTCGACACGAAGTTTCTCGCTTAGTTCAGTGCCTAACTCGACACGAAGCTTTTCGCTTAATTCCGCACTTAACTCCGAGCGGAGTTTTTCGCTTAATTCCGCGCCTAATTTCACAAGCTTTTCGCTTAATTCCGCGCCTAACTCCGTCCGAAGCTTTTCACTTAATTCCGCGCCTAATTCGACGCGAAGCTTTTCACTTAATTCTGCGCCCAACTCAACACGGAGTTTTTCGCTCAATTCAGTCCCAAGTTCCTCCCTCAGCTCAATTGTCTGCTTTTGAAGTTCATCCTGAACTTCTTCTCTCATGATAAGTCGAATTGCTTCAAAATCCTTTTGTTCTAACATTTCTTTCCTCCTTTTGGTATGGTATCTGCAAAGTTTCTTACTATCCTTTCCTGTCCAGCCATTTTTCCTTCCCACTTCCGGTTGAAAAAACGGACTTTTTCAGTCAAAAATCCCATATCTAACGTAGGATACCTGCCTTACACAAACAGTCAGATGTTCGTATCAGTATAGCGTTTAGATTCGTTGTCTATGGGAATTGAAATGGAATGATAACAGGAACACAGAAATTAAGAAAAAAGAAAATAGAAAATTTATGTTGAAAGAATATGGTAATAGTATAACTCTCAGAATTACCAGTGTCAATGAAAAATAATTATATCTTCAAAGAAAAAGAGGATTTTTTGTTGCTTTGCCCAGTTGGTTTTTCTCTGTAAAAATCTTATCCTGTATCTATAGATAATTACAGAAAAATTAATCCGATAACTGACAGAAGGAGGATGAATCTGATGGGGTATGAGCCGATAAAGCTGTTAGGTGAGCGGGTCTGGAGAACGTATCTCGGAGGCAGGGAAATAGACCGCATCCATGGGAAAAAAGAACCCATGGACAGCCATTTCCCGGAGGAGTGGATGTATTCCGTGACGAGGGCATTGAACGCCGGGCGGGAGGAGATGGTGGAAGGTATCTGCAGAGTGGACGATGGTTCAGGAACCACGCTGAAAAAATTGATTGAAGCAAATCCGAAAGAAATGTTGGGGGAAGCCCACCTGGAAAAATGGGGAAATACTCCCGGAGTTTTAATTAAAATTATCGACAGCATGGAGCGGCTGACCGTGCAGGTCCATCCCGATAAGAAAATGGCGGAAACGCTGTTTAACAGCCGGTTTGGAAAGACAGAGTGCTGGTATATTCTAAATGTGAGAAGAGACAGCGAAGCTCTGCCCTGCATCTATCTCGGATTTAAAGAGGGGATCACAAAGGAAAAGTGGAAAGAGTGTTTTGACCGGCAGGATTACGATGGTATGTTGTCACTGTTAAATCGAATTGAGGTAAAGCCGGGGGAGGTGTATCTCGTAAAAGGCGGGATCCCACACGCGATTGGCGCGGGCTGTATGATCATCGAGATTCAGGAGCCGACTGACTACACGATCCGTGTTGAAAAGGTGACCCCATCGGGATATGAGATAGACGATTCCATGTGCCATCAGGGACTGGGATTTGAAAAAATGTTCGACTGTTTCTATTATGACGGCACCACGGCGGAGAAGACAAAAAATCAGTACTGTATCAGACCAAAGGTACTGGAGACGGGACTGGCAGAACGACGGCGTCTGGTAGGATACGGGGACACCGGCTGCTTCGGAATTGACCGTCTGGAAATTACAAAACCGTACGTCTGGGGGAGCAGAAATAAGTTTAGCTGTCTCTACGTCCTCTCGGGAAACGGGAGATTAAAAACAGAGACGAAAGAATATCAGTTAAAGCAGAATGATCAGTTTTTCGTTCCCGCGGAAACGGGAAAATTTGCGGTTGCCAGCACCAGTGAAACACCAGTGATCTTACTGGAAATGTACGGCCCGTCCACCTCATGAAATGTTTGTTGAAAATGAGGAAAAAGTGAGGTTTTGTTACGTTGTAAGAACGGGACGGTTCTTTTAAGATAGAAACAGGAATTCGAAAGTGACAAATCCGGGATTCTGTGAGGCGCTTTGAGACGGCTTGAGACGGCTGCGGCCTCCCGGACAGAAAAACGGAAAATAATGACAAGGGGGAAGTCAGGCAGAATGAGTGCAAAAAAGATTCGGGCCAGAGCAAACTTAATCGGGTATGCGCTAATCTCACCATGGATTATCGGAATCCTCTGTTTTCAGCTTTGGCCGATCATCCACAGTTTTATCATGTCATTTACCAACTACAATCTTCTTAACGAGCCGTCGTTCATTGCGGCGGAAAACTATCAGAAGATGTTGCAGGACGAGCTGTTTTATCAGGCGGTCAAAGTTACCTTTAAATACGTATTTATTGCTGTGCCAGCCAAGATTATATTCGCCCTGTGTATCGCGCTGATTTTAAACATGAAGATAAAGGGGATCGGGGTATTCAGAACTGTCTATTACATTCCATCCATTCTCGGTTCCAGTATTGCGGTAGCCATCCTCTGGAAGGCACTGTTTGTAAAGGACGGCGTTATCAATGCGCTTTTGGCAGCCGTTGGAATTACCGGAGTGTCATGGCTGGGAAATCCGAAATACACCCTGTTTACCATTTCGTTACTGACTGTATGGCAGTTCGGGTCTTCAATGGTCGTATTTTTAGCCGGGCTGAAACAGATTCCGTCTTCCCTCTACGAGGCGGCCAGCGTCGACGGAGCGGGAAAAATTGCAAAATTTATCCACATCACGATTCCGGGTATCATGCCTATGATGTCCTTCAATATCCTGATGCAGACCATCAACGCATTCCAGATGTTCGCGGCCCCTTACACCATCTTCAACGGCAGGGGCGGCCCGCTGAACTCCACACTGCTGTATGTCATTTACTTATACCAGCACGCATTTAAATACTTCAATGTGGGCTATGCTTCGGCACTGTCCTGGGCGCTGTTAGTAATGATTGCGGTAACGGCACTGATACTTCATTTCATTGAAAAGAAATTTTTAAACTATGACGACTGACGGGAGGCGGAGAAATGAAAAATACAAAGCTTATCAGTAAAATCGTGGTCTACCTCCTGATTACTCTTTTGGGGCTTATTATGCTGTATCCCCTGATATGGCTGATGTTTGCGGCTTTAAAGCCGTCCACGGAGGTCTTATCGAGTCCCAATCTGCTTCCGAGCAAATTTCAGTTTTCCAATTTTGCCGCAGGTTGGTGTCTCGTCAGGCCGTATACATTTGGAAAATTCTTTATCAATACGTTCCTTGTGGTTTTAAGCTGTGTGGCGTGCAGCCTGGTCATCAGCCTGTTTGTCGGGTATGCCTTTGCCAGAGTGGATTTTAAGTTTAAACCGTTCTGGTACAGCATCCTCTTTCTGACCATCATGCTTCCGGCCACGGCAACCCTGGTATCGCGTTACGTTGTATTTAGCGATATCGGCTGGTTAAATACATACCTTCCCTTCATCGTACCGACGGCTCTCGGCGTGGGCAACGGCGGCGGATTCTTCATCTATCTGGTGGCGCAGTTCATCAGAGGGATTCCGAAGGAACTGGATGAGGCGGCCAAAATCGACGGCTGTTCTACACTGAGTATTATAATAAGAATTATTTTCCCGCTGTGCAAGCCGTCCCTGTTCTCCGTTGCCATTTTCGCTTTCATGTGGAACTGGGATGACTTCCAGAATCAGCTGATTTATTTGACAAGAGTGGACTTATATACGGTGGCTCTGGCTATGAGGACGACCATTGACGCCACCGGAGCTGACAACTGGGGAGCGGTCATGGCGATGGCGCTTCTGTCGGTCATGCCTGCAATCATCATGTTTTTCTGTCTGCAGAAGTATTTTGTGGACGGGGTAAGTACTTCCGGGTTAAAAGGTTAATAAATCATCAGAAAAATGGACGTGTCCGCTGACACGGGCGTCACAAAATATGAAAGGAGCTGCTATGCTTAAGATTGAGAGAAAGATTGAAGCAGAACTGAGAAGGCTGGAAACAAAGCTGTACCGCCATAAGACACCAGTCAATGGCTGGAAGGTGAGACGGGGATATTATAAAGGGCCGCAGCGTTATGAGATGGCTGACAAAGAGCCCTTTGATTTGCAGGCAGGGGAACACATCGGAAAGAAAGATATGACTGCGTTCCTGACGAATCAAATCCGTCTCGATGAGACGTATCAGGGAGAGAAGACGGTTCTCCTCTTAAAAGTCGGAGGGGAGGGCTGTGTCTCCATCAATGGGGCTCACTACAACGGCCTCGATTTTAACCGAAATATGATTCTGCTTACTGAGTCGGCTGCCGGGAATGAGGAGTACGACATTGAGGTGGAGACGTACTGTAAAGATTTGATTCTGGACAGTGACAACGCATTTAAAACAGATGTCGTCATTACCCAGTCTGAACTGGCCGCCATTGACCAGTCCGCGTGGGACTGCTATTTTGAACTGAAGACCGGGTATGAGTTTATCCGCGGGTGCGGGGAGGAATATACGAGACAGAGAGTCCTTCATCTGATTTATGACGCCATGCTGAAACTGGATTATGCCGATGAAGAGACATTTTCAGAAAGCGCAGAAGAAGCGCGTTTCCAGTATCTTGAAAAAATCGCCTCATACAAAGATTTGAAAATGCCGGTGAAAATGGTCTTTGCCGGTCACTCCCACATTGATGTGGCGTGGCACTGGCCCTTAAAAGAGACAGTCAGGAAGGTCAGCCGCACTTTCTCCAGTATGCTGCGCTTAATGGAACAGTATGACGATTTTAAATTCTGTCAGAGTATGCCGGTTCTGTATGAGATGGCAAAACGGTATTATCCGGAAGTCTATGAGCAGGTGAAGGAGCGGGTAAAAGAGGGCAGATGGGAGACGCTTGGCAGCATGTATTTAGAGCCGGACTGCAATCTGATCAGCGGAGAGTCATTTGTCAGACAGATTATGTATGGGAAGAAATTTTATCAGGAGGAACTGGGCTCGGATTCCAATATCTGCTTCCTGCCGGATGTTTTTGGCTATTCTTCCGCCATGCCGCAGATTTTAAAGAAAGCCGGAACGGACTATTTCTTCACAACGAAATTAACGTGGAATGAGACGAATGAGTTCCCCTACAGCGTTTTCAAATGGCGGGGCCTGGACGGGACAGAGATTCTTTCCGGTATGATGTCCATGTGTACGGAACGGGGGCTTGGGCTGTATAACGGCGATTTATCGGCAGACGGCGTCAGACTTTCCCTGGACCATTTTAAAAATAAAGGAAATGATGATCCGCTTCTCTATCTCTACGGACACGGAGATGGCGGCGGCGGTGTGACGAAGGAAATGCTGGAGTCCGTGACGAGACTCGATAAGGTTCCCATGACCCCCAAAGTGGAGATCGGAACGGTAAAACAGTATTTTGAGGAACTCGACAAAGAGAAGGAATATCCGGTCTGGTCAGGAGAACTCTATTTTGAAAAACACAGAGGCACGTACACGACCGCTGCCAGAAATAAAAAGAACAACAGAAAGAGCGAACTTCTGTTCCGCGACGCGGAGATTGTGTCGGTGTTCCAGTATTTGGAAAATCGGAATTTTGAGGATGCCGATTTAGAAGAAGGCTGGAAGAAAATCCTCTTAAACCAGTTCCACGATATCCTTCCGGGAACGTGTATCGCCGAGGTTTATGAGGAGTGTGACAGACAGTACGAAGAGATCCGTCAGATTGGCATGACGAGTATCGACCGCAATATGGATCGGATTCTGGAAGGGACAGAAGGAGGCTATACCGTCTTTAATACCTTATCCTGGAAGAGAAGCCAGGTCGTTGCCGTCGACGGAAAAGGGAAAAATGGAATCCGGGCCAGGAGCGGGGAGTACCCGTTACAGTATAAAAATGAGAACGGCCTGATAGAATTCCTGGCGGAAGATGTGCCGTCTCTCGGATATAAAGAGTATTATCTGACAGAAGAGGCCCCGGCTGCGGCAAAAGAATCCGCTGTATGGAAGAATACAGAAGCAGGGACAGAGATATCAAACCAGTGGTTTGAACTGGTAATCGGGTTAAACGGCGAACTGATTTCCCTCTGGGATAAGCGGGCAAACCGCCAGATTTTAAAAGAGGGTGCAGCCGGCAACCGGTTAAAGCTTTTAGAAGATATCCCGGTAGAATGGGGTTCCGCGTGGGAGACGACCACAAAGCGGGATGATAAGCCTTCCATGGACTTTACCATTACAGGCCGGAAGGTGAAAAATCACAACTGTCTGTATACGAGCCTGGAGGTGGAGAGCGAAGCCCATCATTCCAGAATCAGGCAGGAGATTATCATTTACCACCATGCGCCGCTGATTGAATTTAAGACGGAGGTGGACTGGGATGAGAGACAGAAAATTCTCCGGGTAGAATTCCCGGTGGATATCAATTCCCTGACCGCCAGATACGATGTGGCATTCGGCAATTCAGAGCATCCGAACCACTCCACCACCAGCTATGATGAGGCGCGTTTCGAGGTCTGCGGTCATAAGTGGGGCGATGTATCGGATGGCGGTTACGGTGTTTCTCTGCTGAATGACTGCAAATACGGCTATACGATACAGAATTCCAACATGGAGTTAAGCCTTTTAAGAAGCGCTGATTTCCCGTCAGATTCCTGCGACAGGGGCGTCCATACCTTCTCCTACTGGATTTATCCGCACTCAGGCGGTATCCGGGAAGGAAGGACGGCACAGGCAGGCTATGAGGCAAATGTACCTCTTCTGGTGAGAGAAGGAAGCATGGCAGGGGCCGATGCGCAGAGAAGCGCTGACGGCGGGGCACTGGGGACAGCCCTGGCAGAAAAATCGTACATCAGCTCTGACACAGACCATGTTATGATAGATACCGTAAAGAAGGCTGAAGACGGGGAAGATATTATCCTGCGTATGTTTGAGACGTACAATGCGAAGGGAGAAGTCACGGTAAACTTCGGATTCCCGGTGGAATCATGTGAGGAGACAGATCTTTTAGAGCGCGGAATAAAGGAAGTTCCTGTAGAAAACGGGGCAATCAGGGTGGAAATCAATCCGTATGAGATAAAAACTTATCGGATTCATTGCAAAAAATAAAAATTGGAGGTAGGGAAAATGAAAAAAATGTCGAAACTTCAGGCAGCGATGATTGCAGTTGGCACGGCTGCGCTGCTGGCCGCGTGCAGTTCGGGAGGTGCGAAGACTCAGGATACGACGGCGCAGCCGGCCCAGACAACAGAGAAGGCAGAAACAACGGCGGCAGGAACAGAAAAAACAGATGCCGGTACAGAGAAGGCGGAAGGGGAGCCGGTGGAACTGCGCATCTCCTGGTGGGGCAGCGACGCACGCCATGAGGCAACGCTCAAGGTACTGGATTTATTTATGGAAAAGCATCCGAATATTAAAGTGACGGCAGAGTATCAGGGATTTGACGGGTATCACGATAAGCTGATGACGCAGATTTCCTCAGGGACGGAACCCGATGTGTTCCAGCTCGACAACAACGTCTATTTTGCCAGCCTTGCGGCAAATGATAAACTGGGAGATCTGACACCGTACATCGGAAATCAGTTAAAGCTTGACGACTATCCGGAGAGCGCTCTGACCTGGGCGCAGTACAACGGAGTCCAGTACGGCGTGCCAAGCGGACTGAACGGGCCTCTCTTTATCTGGAATAAGAAGCTGTTTGACGAGGCCGGTGTGGCATATCCTACCAACGACTGGTCCTGGGATGACTTTGAAAAGGCCTGCCAGGAAATCTATGATAAGACAGGAAAATATGGAATGAAAGAACCATCCTATTTCCTGACCATGACCATGGTTCGCCAGAAGGGCCAGTGGTTTGCTACGGAAAATGGGGAACTTCTCGATTTCACGGATGCACTGGGCAGCGTATATGATCAGTATAATCAGTGGAGAGAAACCGGGGTATTTCCACCTCTCGATATGACGGTAGGACAGGAATCCCAGCAGGACAACTTATTTTTAAGCTGTGATGCTGCCTGTGAGGTCAACCACATTGCAACCATGCCTCAGGATCACGCGGCTATGGCAGAAGAGGTTGATTTAGGCGTCAGCCTTGTGCCGGGTACGAAGCAGAATGGTGGCGCTTATATGCTGGCTTCCATGCCATGGACACTTGGAAAAAGTTCAAAACATCCGGAAGAAGTGGCAACTTTAATCGACTTCCTGATCAATGATAAAGAGGCGGCGCAGATTCTGATGACTGTCCGCGGCGTTCCGGCACCGGAATCCGTCCGTGAGACAATTTCCCCGCTGTTGGAGGGCGACGCGCTTCTCGTTGTGGAAGGTGTTAACCTGCTGATCGAAAATACTCAGAGAATCGACTATGAGTGGCTGGTACCGGGCAGCGCTGTTATTGAGAATACCATTATGGATGAACAGTACGCTACGGGTTACGGCCAGAAGACCCCGCAGGAAGCGGCAGCCAGCGCGTACAAGACGATTTCCGAGTCAGTGAAGAATTCAAAATAAATGTGGCACATACTTAACCATTTTTAGAGGTCTTTTCTGTAAGAGATGGTTATGGTATACTTTGCGTGTTACCACGACGGATTTCCGCTGTGGTAACACGATTCTTAATTGAAGACGGTGACCTGTACGCGGAGCGTGCAGGTTATCGTTTTACACCTGTTACACCAAAGGAGGCGGCCCATGAAAAGACATGCTTATAAGATATCTGTCAGCAAACTGCTGATACTCAGCAACTGTCTGATCATGGCGGCCTTTTTCTGTATTAATTCCTATTACACCCAGAAAAGCTACCGGAAGGTCTTAGAACAGGAATTCGAGGGAAAGCAGTACCAGATGCTGGTCTATATCAGCGATACGATCGAGCAATCCATGAAGTCGATCGAACTTCTGGCCCGTTCCACTGCCAACAACTACAACATCATCAACAACATCATGAATTACCGGAAAAATAAGAATTCCTACGAACAGATGGTATTTCAGAATAACATGAGCCAGAATCTCTCCTCCGTTGCCTACTCTTTAAATGATATCGTCTCTGTCAATATCCTGATAGATGATGAAGAGTTAAAGACGACGAAGCTAAACGGCGTCTACGATTACGACAGCTATATGAAAGACGGCTCTGCCGCCGGAATCCGGGAAATGGCCTCCGGCTGGATTCCCACCAGGGAGAACCGCCTGGCGGTCCAGTCTTACACACCTTATATTATCACGTATGCCCTTCGCGTCTACTCCGGCCTCTACTACGGGGAGGCTATCGGACATCTGGTCATCAATTTAGATGAGGAGATGTTCTACCGGCAGATAAAGGGATATTACGAAGATGACAGATCCGCAATCATTCTCTATGATGAGGAGGGAACTATTTTAAGCAGTACAGACCGCTCTGTCATCGGAAAAAAGCTGGAGGAGACGGAGTATCTGTCCTATGAGGAAATACTGAATCAGGATGTCAAAATGACGACGGAGGGAAAGCACCGGATATTCAGCAGAAAGAAGCTGGACGGGCGCAATCTCTTTATTCTGGCTGTCACCGACTACGACAGGGCTATCGCGCCGGTAAAAGAGACTCAGAAACTGGTCCTCTTTTCTTCCCTTGCGCTGCTGGCGGTGTTCAGCGGATTCAGCGCGTTTCTGGCATACAAGATATCGAAACCCATCCTGCGTCTTTCCCGGGAGGTCACGAAATTTAAAGGAGATGACTGGGAACAGAAAATCGAAATATCGAGCCGTATCTATGAGATCGATGTCCTGTGCAGGGAATTCAATCATATGACAGCCCAGATTGGAACGCTGATTAAGAGTCTGTTGGCGGAAGAAAAGCTGAAGCAGAAGAAAGAACTGGAGATTTTGCAGGCTCAGATCAATCCCCATTTTCTGTACAATACGCTGGAAGCAATCAACTGGATGGCGCTGAGCATGAAGCAGAAGGAAATCAGCAACATGGTAATTTTGCTTGGAACATTTCTGCGACTCAGTTTAAACAAGGGGAAAAATGTTTACCGTGTGAGGGACGAGGTGAGCCATCTGCAGTGTTATATGGATATCCAGAATATCCGGTGCAGAGGAAAAATCATGTTCTCCACAGAGATTGATGAGTCGATTCTGGATTACCGGATGGTAAAGCTACTGCTTCAGCCCCTGGTGGAAAATTCAATCCTTCACGGATTTGATTTCCGGGGCGGCGCCGGACAGATCTGGGTGAAGGCATGTATGGAAGAGAACTATATCTATTTCAGCGTCACCGATGACGGCTGTGGTATGTCGAAGGAACTTGTCGATGCCATCTTAGACATGGACTGCGAGGTTGGACACGGCCTTAAAAATGTGATGAAACGGATTGCGCTCTACTACGGTGACGGGTGTGGCCTTAATATCCACTCTACCCCGGAGGTGGGAACGACGATCGAAATCAGGATTCTGAGCGAAGTACCGGGGAATCAGGAGTAAACAGCAGAAGCCGGGAGGAGGTATCTATGAGTTACAATCTTGTTTTGGTAGACGATGAGGACTGGATTTTATCCGGAATCCAGAATGCGATTGAGTGGGAGGAGATTGGTTTTACCGTAGTCGGCACCTACACCAACGGAAGAGATGCCCTTGCCGCTATGAAAAATAATCCGCCTGACGCCCTTTTAACCGATATCAAGATGCCAATTCAGGACGGGATTTCCCTGGTCAGGGAACTGAGAGAAGCCGGGCTTAATGACCTGGAGGTCGTGTTTTTAAGCGGCTACGATGATTTTGAACTGGCCCAGTCTTCTCTGAGACTGGGGGCTGTGGATTACGTGCTGAAGCCCTCCGCGCCGGAACAGATTATGGAGGTGTTCTCCAGAATCAGGGAGCGCATTGATGAGCGGAAACGGCTGGAGGAGGAGAAGCGGGAGGCGGCCGAACTGGTGGAAGCCGGCGTGAAAGTATTTAAGGATGCCATATACAACAGCATTATCAGCGGCAGCAGGCAGCGGTACGACAGGCTTTTAAGCCTCTATTCCGAGTTTGTGGCGAGAGAAAAGGGCAGGCCATATTTTATCGTATCCGTGGCCCTTTCCAAGACAGCGTCAGAAGAACAGCCGGATTTGGAGGATATGGCGGCAATTCAACGTTTAAAGGAACTGTCTTTACAGTGCCGCGAGGAGCAGAAGAAGGGCGTCTATCTGATGAAAAATCAGTTCTCCGCTTCTTTTGTATTTTCCGGTTTCGATGAGGACGTTGTGGAAGGGCTGATGGAGGGGCTGAAACGCCGTCTGCGAAAGGAGACCGGGCAGATTCTTCTGATTGCCAGAAGCGAGGTATACAGTGATTTCAGGCAGATATGGGATGCTTATGACGTATCCATAGACCGGCTGTTTCAGTTCTCATTTTCCGATTCCGTGAGGCAGCTCTATTTAAGCATGGGAAATGACACCGTCCTTCGGGCAGCAGTCGAAGATAAGGACCAGCAGGTAATTCTGTGGAGTTTAAAAAACTGGTTCGTGAAGATTGACAAGGTGGAGAAGGAGTATCAGGAACGTCTGATGCGCCGTCTGATCTATACGCTCAGTGTCTTCTTCCTTCAAAACGGGATCGTCTGCCGGGCGGTAGCCGGACTTTATGAGGCGCTTTCAGCCGGCGGCTGCAGCGCGGCAAAGGAAGCCGTTATCTCCTCCGTAAAGTCCGAGTTTCTGCCTGAAAACGGCGTGGGAGGGAAAAACGCCCATCTCTGCCGGGAGGTAGCCAAATACATCAGCAAAAATTATACAGACGATATTACGCTTAATGATTTGGCTGACCGTTTTTACATATCCCCCAATTACCTGGGAACGCTGTTTAAAAAGAATATGGGGATCGGGATCAGAGAATATCAGACGACTATCCGGCTGGAGCAGGCGGATGCCCTGATTGCCAGCGGAAAATTTAAAATGTACCAGGTAGCCTGTATGGTTGGATATCCCAATTATGAGTATTTCAGAAAAATATACTGCAAATACAGGGGAAAAAATCCGTCAGAGTGAAAGCAAAAGAAATCGAAACACTCCTTTCTGTAACGGTGGTATGCTCTTTAACAGGAGCATATCACCGTTTTGCATGACTAATCGTCAGCCCCCCAATCTCCCCGCCCCACAAAATCATGTGGTAAGTTCCAGAAAGACATGATAAAATGCTAATTAAAGAGTTCGAAAAGACACTTCCTCCCTTCAACCGGGAGAACGCTCAGAAAATACAGGGAAAGAAAAGAGGCTGGCAATGAAGGAGACTATTTTAATCGGAACATTTACAGAAGAATACGGCGGCATAAAGAATGCGCCATTTGGCGAGGGGATCTGTCAGTTTGAGATGGACGTGGACACACTGACTGCGAAACTGGTCCATATCTATCGCGATTACAGAAATCCGGCGTATTTAGCTTTATACGGAAAAGAGATGTATGTCGTCAGCGAGCGGGATGATTCCTCTGAACTTTTCGTTATGAAATACGATGAAACGGAAGGGATTTTCAAACCTCAGCAGTCGAAAACACTGACCGGTGCAGGAAGCTGTCACGTAACGGTCTGGCCCGGCGGAACGGGAGTTTCTGTCGCTAATTACATAAGCGGAAATGTCCTTGCAATGCCCTTGGAACAGTCCGGATTATTGGGAGAACCGCTTTATAATTTCCAGTATCAGGGAAAAGGGGTGAATCCGGAGAGGCAGGAGGGGCCGCACGCGCATTCCACATTTACGACGCCGGACGGGCGCTATCTTCTGGCGGCTGATCTGGGCCTTGATTTGGTCAAACAGTACCGGCTGGAAGGCGGCGAGGTTCTCGAATATCCGCAGGCCGATATTTCCATAGACGGCGGGGAGGGGCCGCGCCATCTCTGCTTTACGCCGGATGGAAGGACCCTCTACGTGGTGACGGAGATGGGAAATCATGTGTACCGTTACGCCTATGATCCGGAGACAGGAAATGCTGTTTTTAAGCAGAAAATTTCGACGCTGGCAGATGGAACGGCCATACCGGAGGGCGGTTCTACCGCCGCTGGCATCGAACTGTCACCGGACGGCCGTTATCTCTATGTATCGAACCGCGGGACGGATACGATTACGGTTTACTCGACAGGAGAAGATGGCGCGCTCACCATGGTAGGAAGCCGTGACTGTGGTGGAAAGACACCGAGAAGTTTCTGTCTCTCACCGGACGGAACGTATCTCGTCGTCGCAAACCAGGATTCCGACAATGTAGTCATCTGGAAAAGGAATCCGGAGACGGGAATGCCGGAAGAGAAGATCCAGGAATTTTCAGTTGGAAAACCAGTCTGTGTGAAAATAGTCCGCTCTTAAAATAAACGGTGCTAGAATAAAAGTCATCAGGAGGAGAACATCATGGTAAAAATTGGAATTATCGGAATCGGAAACATGGGCCTGGCCATTTTAAAAGGTCTGCTTCATTTATACGGAAAGGAAGAAATCATCTTTACCGACGTGAATCAGGAGAGATGTGCCGCTGTTTCAGAAGAGACAGGCGTAGCGTACGTCAGAAGCAACGCGGAATGCGCCAACCAGGCGAAATACGTGATTCTTGCGGTAAAACCCCAGTATTTTGACGGGGTACTGAAAAATATCTGCAATATCACAACGGAAAAAAATGTTATTATCTCCATTGCCCCGGGAATCACCATTGGCCAGCTTAAGGAAAAGCTGGGAATTGAAAAGCGCGTAGTCCGGGCCATGCCTAATACGCCGGCCCTGCTCGGGGAAGGAATGACCGGGGTCTGCTACAACGACGCGGATTTCGATGAAGAGGAGAGAAAAACGATAGAAGAGATTTTCCAGTCCTTTGGAAAGATGCGAAAGGTGGAGGAGCGCCAGATGAGCGCGGTGGTCTGTGTCAGCGGCAGTTCCCCGGCCTACGTATATATGTTCATCGAGGCTCTGGCTGACAGCGCCGTCAAATACGGTCTTCCAAGAGATGCCGCATATGAGATGGCGGCCCAGGCAGTCTATGGCAGCGCGAAAATGGTTCTGGAAACAGGGGAACATCCTGCCGCTTTAAAAGATAAAGTCTGTTCTCCGGGGGGAACCACGATTGCCGGAGTTTCCGCCCTGGAAGAGTTCGGATTCCGGAACGCGGTAATCAAGGCCGGAGACGCCTGTTTTGTCAAAAGCGAAAATATATGATATCAGGAGGAAATAATGATGGAACAGCCACCAGTAGTGCGTTTAAAAAGAGAATTGAAGTATCAGGGGACCATTTTAAAATTCTATGAGGACACGGTTATGGCCAACGGCCACGAGGCTCACTGGGATTTTATCCATCACAACGGGGCTGCGGCCGTGGTGCCGGTGACGAAAGAGGGAAAACTTTTAATGGTCCGCCAGTACCGGAATGCCCTCGATCGTTACACGCTGGAGATTCCGGCCGGAGCTCTCGACTATCCGGAGGAACCGAAGCTGGACTGCGCTCACAGGGAACTGGAGGAAGAGACGGGCTTTAAGACGGAGAAAGAGAAGATGGAGTATTTAATCAGTGTCAATACTACCATCGCTTTCTGCGACGAAGCCATTGATATCTTCGTTGCCAGGGATTTGGAAGCCTCCAGCCAGCATCTCGACGAGGATGAGTGCATTGAGGTGGAAGAGTGGTCGGTCGAAGATTTGGAACAGCTGATTTTTAAGGGTGAGATAACAGACGGAAAAACTATCGCTGCGATTATGTCTTACGCTCAGAAATACCATGTCAGATGATTTATTGTGCAGATGATTTACTGCGCAGATGATTTACTGTGCGAATGATTTACCGTGCAGATGATTTACCATGTCAGATGATTTACCACGTCAGATGACGTTACAGTCAGGCGAAGATAACCGGAGGTGTCCATGAGAACTCTGATGGAGGAGAAATACAGACAGATTCTGGAACTGGTCTATGAAAATTTCCTGTCAAAGGACGGATTTAAAAAATGCCGTGCCGCCGGGAAGTTTGTGAGACAGAAAAATGGTTTCGATCAGCGGATCGACCTCATGTATCAAAGAGCCGGCAGCACCCATTATTACGGGCTGCGGGGTGAAATTACGTGTCCGGAGTTTGACAGGCTTTACTCCAAAGTCACAGAGGAGAAACAGAAAAATGTGGCGTTAATGGCAGTAAAGCCCGATGTTTACGACAATAACAGCAACCAGATGTTCTGGCGCGGGAAAAAATACCGGGAGTACGCCTTTTACGAGAGGAATAGCTGCGAGAGAATTGCCGCCCATATATATCGGGAGATCACCTCGAAAATCTGCCCGAAGCTTGATGAGTACGCGGATTACGGCCGAATGATCCGGGCGTATGAACTCGGGGAAGAGGCGTGGAGAGAGTGCCTCAATAAGGAAAATCAGCTAACCGGCAGGCTGAAGCACAATGAACAGAAATATAAAATATTTACGGTCTGTCTGGTGGCGGGGTATGTCTATCCTGCAAGATTGATTTTGAGAGGACTCATCAGTTCATCAAAGGGAGACTGGGATTTGGAGGCGGAGAGAGAACGGCTTTTGGGGCTGTCAGAAGACTTTTATGATCGGGAGGACTATACGCTTTTCTGTGTCGGGCATATGGAAGACCGGTACGTGATGCGGTTTATCAACCCAACCGGAGAAATGGTAATGCAAAAGATAGAGCGGATGACAGGCGGCTATCAGGACAGCACTGCGATTCTGGAGTATCGGGATGATGGAAGCTATTTCCAGATTGGCGGAACGCCTGGCGGGTATACGGCAGAGATACGTCTGTACGACAGGGATGGCAGTTTCGTTCACAAAAAGGCCAGATATCGTGCTTGTCCGGCTGGTAATGAGAGAGAAACGATTACCATTGACGGAGGGGAAGTGGAAGAACGGCGCGACCGGATTCTGACTTCTGAAGACGCGGCAGCGTGTGCGGCAGCCTTCAGACGCCGAAAGGAATTTCCGGAAATGGTTGAGTGGGACGATATTACGGACTGGTTTATTTCAGAATAAAAGAATACAATCCCTTCTGCGGTCATAAAATGTGACAGGACTTTTGCAGGAGGGATTTTCCGTATGGCGGTATTTTGGCGAAATCTGGGTTACCGGTGGAGAAGATGGAGAAGAGGCGTTAAGCCGGCCGCCATCAGTGGGGGGAATACAGGTATCATGCAGCCAATCCGCGGCAGAAAAACTCTCCTGAATTTCAGGCGGGACCCTGTCAATCTCTTCCTTGTCTGTTTCTTTGCGGGGATTATCGGGGGAACTGTGGCAGCCAATCTGTTTTATCCGTCGCTGGCGGATGAGGCCTCCTATTATCTTGGCCTGCTGGAACACAGCCAGGCAGCTGGAAAGGAGGCACAGCTTCGCATGTTTCAGCAGATTATGCGGCAGCGGCTGACAGAGGTTTTGATAGCGTGGCTTCTTGGACTGACTGTTTATGGCGTTCCCTGTTTCTGTCTGCTGACCGGCGGTTTTGGTTTATCGGTGGGAGTGGTCTTATCTGTCATGACGGGCCAGAAGGGGCTCAAAGGACTCTTCCTGTTTGCCGCGTCTGTGATGCCCCAGGCGTTCTTCTATGTGCCGGTGTGGTGCCTGTTAATACTCTGGGGAATCCGGCGCGGAGAGCGGCTCAGAATATTTGCGCTGCTTCTGCTTTTCCTCTTTCTCTCAGCCGGTGCGGCTTCGGAAGTGTGGCTGAACCCGTTTTTTCTGCGTCTGGCCGGTGGATAAAGCCCGGAAAAGCCCGGAAAAATGGGGAAAAATAAAAAAATATTTAAAAATTTTTTACAACATGTTGCGAGCCTGTTACACCAGATTCCAACATGTTGTACTTTTTTATGTAAAGTAGCCCCTAAATGCCTGTAAAGTGGGAAAAATGTGTTTGATTTTATCGAAATAAGTCTATATAATGATAGGAAGAGGCCGATTTTTCGGCTGTTTTTGAGACCGGAGGGTTAGGGGACAAAAAGATGGTAGAGGATATTTATGAGTATGTAAAATACTTGAGAGAAGTGAAAAAGACATCAAAGAATACGGAGGTTTCCTATCAGAGGGATTTGCTTCATATGGCTTCCTATCTGGAAGGACAGGGAATCACGGAAACAGACCGTGTGACGAGGACCAGTTTAAATTCATACGTCCTGTATCTGGAGAAGGAAGGAAAAGCCACTACCACCATTTCAAGGACACTGGCCTCCATAAAGTCATTTTTCCACTATGAGTTCAGTGAAGGCCATATTCGGCGGGATCCGGCAGAGATGTTAAAAGCGCCGAAGATTGAAAAGAAGGCGCCCACGTTTCTGACTGTGGAGGAGGTCAACAGCCTCTTAAGCCAGCCGGGCGGAGACACACCGAAGGAAATCAGGGACAAGGCCATGCTGGAACTTCTCTACGCCACGGGAATCCGTGTGTCGGAACTGATCCATTTAAAGGTGGAGGATGTCAATCTTCAGATTGGATTTATCACCTGCCGGGATGAGCACAAGGAGCGCATGGTGCCGTTTGGCAAGGTGGCGAAACAGGCCATGGTGAATTACATGGAAAATGGCAGGACGAGCCTTTTGAAGGGCAATGAGAGCGAGTGGCTTTTTACCAACTGTAATGGCCATCCCATGAGCCGGCAGGGCTTCTGGAAGATTATTAAATATTATGGCGAGAAGGCGGGGATTCAGGCGGATATCACGCCTCACACTCTGCGCCATTCCTTTGCCGTGCATCTTTTGCGCAATGGAGCGGATATCCATGCGGTACAGGCCATGATGGGCCATTCAGATATGGCGTCGACACAGATGTATGTGAATTACTCGAAGGAGGAAGCGGTCCGTAGCGTGTACGCGGGGGCGCATCCGAGAAACTGAAACTGAATTTTACTGTTTTTTTTGCAAATGGAAGCGGATGAACTGCTTCCATTTATTTTTTTTCATGGAGGGATTCTGATTCTAAAAGCATAAAATTATGGCTTCTTTCACATTATGTGGTATAATGTGAACAGTTGGCGAGGTTTTTTGAGCCTGCTGAGAACATATGCCTGGACCCTTAGCGAGGTCTTCCACGAGCTTAGTGACCATGGTATAATTAAACAGTGTGCGAGTTTTTTCAAGCCAGCTGAGATTGCAGAAAGTAAACTGCCGGGTCCCGGCGGGAGAAATGACGCAGATAATGATGGCCTGATTTCTTTGTATTCAGGTATCATCATCAAATATAAGCGAATAATAAATGAAGAGGTAGAGGACTATGAAGAGGTTGGAAGACTATGTTACCAGTATTCCGGATTTTCCGGAGCCGGGGATTATTTTCCGGGATGTGACAACGATTTTGCAGGATCCGGATGGACTTGTAATGGCTGTGGATGGCATCCGGAAGATGCTTGATGGAGTTGAGTATGATGTTGTGGTGGGACCGGAATCGAGAGGATTTATATTCGGCGTTCCGGTGGCTTATGCGGAGAAAAAAGGCTTTGTTCCGGTGAGGAAGAAGGGAAAACTTCCGAGAGAGGTTATTTCCGCTGATTATGAGCTGGAGTACGGGACTGCTACGATCGAGATGCATAAGGATTCCATTAAGCCGGGCCAGAAAGTGGTAATTATTGATGACCTGATCGCAACCGGCGGTACAATTGAGGCGATTATCAATCTGGTGGAGGAACTTGGCGGAGAGGTCGTTAAGATCTGCTTCATTATGGAACTGGCAGGGTTAAACGGCAGGGAGAAGCTTGCCGGTTACGATGTGGATTCCGTGATTATTTACGATGGAAAATAGAATATGACAGGAGGTGCTGTCTGTGGATACAATACTGTACCATGGAACGTTTCTGACGATGGATGAAACTCAGCCTTCACCGGAAGCCGTTCTGGTGAGGAATGGGAGGATTGAAAGTACAGGGGATTTAGAGGAGATGAAAAGGCTTTCACGGGAGGCGGTTTTAAAGGATATGGAGGGGCGTACCGTGCTGCCGGGCTTTATTGACGGCCATTCTCATTTAAGCGCAGTGGCTTACCAGCTTT
>CAUEKH010000004.1 GCA_959018155.1 uncultured Hungatella sp. | reverse complement strand
ATCGCTTTCCATCACGGAAGAGAAATGACAGGAGAATCAGCACAATCGCAACCGGCAGACATTTATTCTCTGCTTATCCCCATTGAATATCATCTAAAAAAAGAGCAGATTACGAAACTTGCAGAAGCCGGATCACTGGACGAATTCTACCACGCACTGCAGACGACATACTACGGCAGACTGGGGGATTTGGAGGCGTCTGAAAAGCCGGATTTAGAGAAGCTTTCAGAAGAGGTTCTGGGTAAGATTTACAACGGTACCAGCCGCAAGAATCCATATTCCATCGCCACTCTGAATTCCTACTTATATTTTAAGGAAGAAGAGATTCAGAAAATTATCACCGTCATAGAGAGCATCCGGTACAGCGTCAGTCCGGACGAAATCGTCTCCTATGTGGTAAAAAACTAGCAAAGGAGGTTGCTATCCGTGATAGAAAAGATGAAATTCTTAAGTATCACCGGGCCTAAGGACGATATCGACCGGGTCATTGACACGTATCTTTCTAAATATGAAATCCATCTGGAAAATGCGCTGTCAGAATTAAAAACGGTGAAGGACTTAAGGCCTTATATTGAAACCAACCCATACCGGGAAACGTACCAGCGGGCCGGCGAACTGCTGGCGCTGCTTCCTGAAACGGCACCCAGAACATCCTCAAAAGATGTTCCCATCGAGGAGGCCGCCCGTCTCATCGGCGAGCTGGACACCACCATCTCAGAGTTGACCGCAAAGGAGGAGAAGCTGACAGCCGAGCGCGATTCCTTACAGGAATCCTTAGACCGGATTGTTCCGTTTACCGGGCTCAACTACGATTTGAGTTCCATCCTTCATTTTAAATATGTGAAATTCCGCTTCGGACGGATTTCCCATGAATATTACAAGAAATTTGAGAGTTACGTCTACGAGACCATTGACACGGTCCTGTATAAATGCCGCGAGGATGAAAATTATGTATGGGTCGTCTACTTCGTGCCGGAACCCATTTCCAATCAGATTGACGCCATCTACTCTTCCATGCACTTTGAGAGATTCTTCCTTCCGGATGAGTATGAGGGGACGCCATTGGATGCCATCCATTCCCTGGAGGATAAAATATCTGGGATTCAGTATGAGATTGATAAAGTCCACCAGGAAATGTCCCAGGTTCTTAATACGAAATGTAATGACCTGCTGGCAGCTTATGAACGGCTGGAGACATTTTCCACCAACTTCAATGTCAGAAAGCTGGCGGCCTGCACGAAGCAGGAGGTCAATACCTTCTACATTCTGTGCGGCTGGATGACGGAAAGAGACGCAAAGATATTCCAGAAGGAACTGGCCGATGATGACAAGACGTTCTGCATTGTCGAGGACGACCACAACAACATTATCAGCCGGCCGCCGACCAAGCTGTTAAACCCGAAGCTTTTTAAGCCTTTCGAGATGTTTATCCGCATGTACGGCCTTCCGGATTACCATGAGATCGACCCGACTATTTTGATCGGACTTACCTACTCCTTCCTCTTCGGCTTCATGTTCGGGGATGTGGGGCAGGGACTCTGCCTGCTGCTCGGCGGATTTTTGCTGTACCGGTTTAAGAAGGTGAATCTGGCGGCTATCATTTCCTGCTGCGGGTTCTTCTCCACCATCTTCGGCTTCCTGTTCGGCAGTGTATTCGGATTTGAAAATATCATTGATTCCATCTGGTTAAGGCCGATGGAACAGATGACAAACCTGCCATTTATCGGGAAATTAAACACGGTGTTCATCGTGGCGGTGGCTCTCGGTATGGTTATCATTATGGTTACTATGATTTTAAATATCATCAACAGTGTCCGCAGCCATGATACGGAAAAAGCATGGTTCGACACCAACGGTGTGGCAGGGCTTGTGTTCTACGCAGCCTTAGTACTCACCATCGTCCTCTATATGACGGGAAATCCCCTTCCGGCAACGATTTTGCTGATTCTCATGTTCGGCCTTCCGCTGCTTGTCATGTTCTTTAAAGAACCGCTGACAAATTTAGTGGAGAAGAAGGCGAGAATCATGCCGGACGGAAAAGGGATGTTCTTCGTTCAGGGATTTTTCGAAATGTTCGAGGTGCTGTTAAGCTACTTCTCCAACACCCTCTCCTTCGTCCGTGTGGGCGCGTTTGCAGTCAGCCACGCAGCCATGATGGAAGTCGTGCTGATGCTTGCCGGCGCTGAGGCGGGAAGCCCCAACTGGGCCGTAATCATACTGGGCAACCTCTTTGTCTGCGGTATGGAAGGCTTAATTGTCGGCATTCAGGTGCTGCGTCTCGAATATTATGAATTGTTCAGTCGTTTCTATCATGGAACAGGACGGGAATTCAAGCCTTACGGAAAGGCCGGCAGCGAAGCCCGTTAAAGAAAATAAACCAACCAAATATAATCAGGAGGAATCTATTATGTCATTATTAGTTAAAATCACTTTAGCCATCGCATTAATCGTAAGTATCGCAGTACCGTTCGGAGCATTTGCCATGGGAGAGAAGACAAAAGGACGTTATAAAACAGCCCTGGCCGTCAACGTATTCTTATTCTTCGGCACCATGATCACTGCCAGCGTCTTCTTATTCAACGGCCAGGCCGAAGCTGCTGAGACAGCCGCTGCTGCAGGAAGCGCCGCCGGCATGGGATATTTGTCAGCCGCACTCTCCACGGGACTTTCCTGTTTAGGCGGCGGTATCGCCGTATCCGCGGCCGCGTCTGCCGCACTGGGCGCCATCAGCGAGGATGGCTCTATCCTTGGTAAATCCCTCATCTTCGTAGGTCTTGCCGAAGGTGTTTGTCTGTATGGACTGATCATCTCCTTCATGATCTTAGGTAAGTTATAATCTATGAAAATGTATTTAATCAGCGACAACATCGACACGTACACCGGCATGAGGCTGGCTGGCGTGGAAGGCGCTGTCGTCCATGAAAAGGCGGAGTTAAAGCAGGAACTGGATAAGGTTCTGGCCGACAAGGAGATTGGAATTATTCTGTTGACGGAGAAATTCGGGCGGGAATTCCCGGACATCATTGACGATGTGAAATTAAACCGGAAGCTGCCGTTAATCATTGAGATTCCTGACCGCCATGGTACCGGCCGCAAGCCGAACTTTATCACGGATTATGTAAACGAAGCCATCGGATTAAAACTATAGAAAGAGGTGGTCATCTTGACAACTGAGGAAAAATTACAGCATTTTCTGGATTTCTGTATGGAAGATGCGAGAACCCGCAGTGCAAAGATGCTGGACGATTATACCGCCGCTTTAGAGCAGACTTTTGCAGAACATCAGGCCGACGCCAGGCGCAGGGCCGAGCATCAGGTTGCTTTGGAGAGTGAGCGGATTGAACATGAGACGAATAAAAAGTTGTCTCTGGAGCAGATTGGCATTAAACGGGAACTCGGACGTAAGCAGGAAGAGCTGAAAGAAAAGCTCTTCGTGGAATTAAGAAATAAGCTGGCCCAGTATATGGAGACATCAGAGTATACGGACCTTCTCTCAAAACAGATTAAACACGCCAAGGATTTTGCCGGGGACGACTGCGTCACCATCTATATCGATCCGGCCGATGGCTCAAGGTTAAATGACTTAGCCTTAAGAGGCTGTGTCGACTTAAAGGTGAGTGAATATTCATTTTCCGGCGGTACAAGGGCGGTTATCCCTTCGAGACATATCCTCATTGACAATTCCTTTGAGACGAAACTGGAAGAGGCCAAACGCGATTTCCGGTTTGATTTAAAAGACTTACAGAATAAGGAAGGAGGTGGAAACAATGAGTAAGACCGGTATTATTTCCGGGATTAACGGGCCTGTCATCTATTTAAAGGGCGATCCGGGATTTAAGATGAACGAGATGGTTCACGTTGGCAAGGAACATCTTGTGGGCGAGGTCATCGGACTTACCTCGGAGCGCACCATTGTCCAGGTTTATGAGGAGACCAGCGGCTTAAAGCCGGGCGCCACGGTTGTTTCCACCGGGTCCCCTGTGTCTGTGACACTGGCGCCAGGAATTTTAAATAATATCTTTGACGGAATTGAGCGGCCTTTATCTGAGATCGCAAAGACAGGCGGCGCCTACATCAATCGCGGTGTTTCCGTAGACTCCCTGGATGGCAGTAAAAAATGGAGCACCCACATCGTCGTAAAGAAGGGCGACAAACTCTTTCCGGGCGCCATCATCGCGGAGGTGCCGGAGACTCCGGCTATCGTCCACAAGGTTATGATTCCTCCCGACATGGAGGGCTACGTTCTCGACGTGGTGCCTGACGGAGAGTATACCATTCACGATACCCTCCTGACGCTTCAGCTTCCCGACGGTTCAGAAAAGAAGATAACCATGACGCAGAAATGGCCAATCCGTGTTCCGCGTCCGACGCTTAAGAGATACCCGGCTTCCCGGCCGCTTATCACGGGCCAGCGTATCATCGACACCTTATTCCCGCTTGCAAAGGGCGGTACTGCCTGTATCCCCGGCGGTTTCGGAACCGGCAAGACCATGACCCAGCATCAGATTGCAAAATGGTCTGATGCCGACATTATCATTTATATCGGCTGTGGAGAGCGTGGAAATGAGATGACACAGGTTCTGGAGGAATTCTCTGAACTGATCGACCCGCGTTCCGGCAATCCTCTGATGGACCGGACCACGCTGATCGCCAACACCTCCAACATGCCGGTTGCCGCCCGTGAGGCCAGCCTCTATTCCGGGCTGACGCTGGCGGAGTATTACCGCGATATGGGTTACAACGTCGCCATCATGGCCGACTCCACATCGAGATGGGCAGAGGCGCTCAGAGAGCTTTCCGGCCGTCTGGAGGAGATGCCGGCCGAAGAAGGTTTCCCGGCTTATTTGGCATCGCGGCTCTCTGCTTTCTACGAGCGCGCGGGCATGATGCAGAACATGAACGGAACGGAAGGGTCGGTCACCATTATCGGCGCCGTATCGCCCCAGGGCGGTGACTTCTCCGAGCCGGTAACACAGAATACGAAACGTTTCGTCCGCTGCTTCTGGGGGCTGGACCGGAACTTAGCAAACGAGCGTCATTTCCCGGCAATCCACTGGCTGAGCAGCTACTCGGAATATTTAACTGATTTAGCGCCGTGGTACGTGGAACATGTAGACAAGAAATTCGTGGATTACCGCAACCGTCTCGTCTACCTGCTGACCCAGGAAAGCAGCTTAATGGAGATTGTTAAGTTAATCGGCGGCGACATGCTGCCGGACGACCAGAAGCTGATTCTGGAGATCGCCAAGGTAATCCGGATCGGTTTCCTCCAGCAGAACGCCTTCCACAAGGAAGACACCTGCGTACCGATGGCAAAGCAGTTTAAAATGATGGATTTAATTCTTTATTTATACAAGAAATCACGTTCCCTCGTTTCCATGGGAATGCCGATGTCCGTACTGAAAGAGGACCCGATTTTCGACAGGATCATCTCCATCAAGTACGATGTACCAAATGACAGACTCGACATGTTTGATGACTATAAGAAGCAGATCGACGCGTTCTATGAATCCGTCATCGAGCGCAACGCATAAGGAGGCGGCAGAAAATGGCAATTGAATATTTAGGCTTAAGCGCTATCAACGGCCCCATGGTCGTCTTAGAAGGCGTCCAGAATGCGGCTTTCGATGAGATTGTGGAGATGACGGTGGAAGGCCATACGAGACTTGGCCGTATCATAGAGGTCTATGAGGACAAGGCGATTATCCAGGTATTTGAGGGGACCGAGGGGCTGGCGCTCCGGAACGTCCACACCCGCTTAACCGGCCGCCCCATGGAACTGGCCGTATCGGAAGATATGCTGGGCCGTACCTTCAACGGAATCGGGGAACCGATTGACGGCCTCGGCGATATCAGCTCTGATTTGCGCCTCGACGTAAACGGCAAACCGTTAAATCCCGTTACCCGTGAATATCCCAGAGACTATATCCGTACCGGCATCTCGGCCATCGACGGCTTAATGACTTTAATCCGCGGCCAGAAGCTTCCGATTTTCTCCGGAAATGGTCTTCCCCACGACGATCTGGCAGCCCAGATTGTTAAGCAGGCCTCCCTTGGCGATGACGCCGAATCCAGTGAGAAGTTCGCCGTGGTATTCGCCGCCATGGGTGTCAAATACGATGTGGCTGATTTCTTCCGCAGGACCTTCGAGGAGAGCGGCGTTTCCGACCACGTAGCCATGTTTATCAACCTGGCCAACGACCCGGTGGTAGAGCGTCTGATTACACCGAAGGTGGCCCTCACACTGGCAGAGTATCTGGCCTTTGAGAGAGGGATGCACATCCTGGTAATCCTGACCGATATGACCGCGTATGCAGAGGCGCTCCGCGAAGTTTCATCCTCCAAGGGTGAGATTCCTTCCAGAAAAGGGTATCCGGGCTACCTCTACAGCGAACTGGCCGCCATCTATGAGCGCGCCGGGATTGTGAAGGGACGCCACGGTTCTGTGACACAGATTCCGATTTTAACCATGCCCAACGACGATATCACCCACCCGATCCCCGACCTGACAGGTTATATCACAGAGGGGCAGATTGTTCTGGACAGGAATTTATACGGTCAGTCCGTATATCCGCCGATCAATGTCCTTCCGTCCTTAAGCCGTCTGATGAAGGATGGCATCGGTGAAGGTTTCACGCGCGCCGATCATCAGGGCGTGGCAAACCAGTTATTCTCCTGTTACGCCAAGGTGGGCGACGCGAGAGCTCTGGCTTCCGTTATCGGCGAGGATGAGTTGTCCCCAATTGACAAGAAATACTTGATTTTCGGCCGGGAGTTTGAGAACCGTTTCGTCGGTCAGGGCACCCACGCCAACAGAAATATTATAGAGACGCTTACCATCGGCTGGCGGCTTCTCGGCCTGCTTCCGAGGGCGGAATTAGACCGTATCGACACGAAAGTGCTTGACCAGTATTATAAGCCGACAACGGTTGAGGAACTGGCTGAAGAAAGTATAGAAGGTGCAGAAGGTGTGGGAATCGCCGCCGAAGTAAGTCCGGCAGAAAATTAAGGAGGGACGCGTATGGATCCGAATACATTTCCTACCAAGGGAAATTTAATACTGGCGAAGAACTCCTTAACCCTGGCCCGCCAGGGCTACGAACTGATGGATAAGAAGCGCAATATCTTAATTAAAGAGCTGATGAGCCTCATTGATGAAGCCCGTGGAATCCAGTCAGAGATTGATACTACCTTCACAGCGGCTTACCGGGCGCTTCAGAAGGCCAATATCGAGCTTGGTATCAACTATGTCCAGGATATCGCCGCCGCCGTCCCCATCGACGACACCGTGAGGATTAAAACGCGCAGTATCATGGGAACGGAGATTCCGCTTGTGGAACACGAGGCACAGCCGTTAAATTTAACGTATGCCTATTACAGCACCAGAGAGTCTCTGGACGAGGCCCGATCCCATTTTGAAAAGGTGAAAGAGCTGACTGTCAAGCTGTCCATGGTGGAGAACTCCGCGTACCGGCTTGCGAACAGCATCAAGAGAACGCAGAAACGGGCCAACGCCTTAAAGAATATCACGATTCCGAGATACGAGAACTTAACCCGCGACATCACCAACGCGCTGGAGGAGAAGGACAGGGAAGAGTTCACGCGGTTGAAGGTAATCAAGAGAAACAAGACGAGCGCGTAAGGGATTCACCCTGAAAAAGCAGGATCGTCCCGGGCACAGCCTTTCGGGATCGATAAACAACGGGCACCAGAAATGCTTCCGTATACCGGAAATATTCCTGGTGCCCGCTTTATTGAAGACGGTGACCTGTGCGCGGAGCGTGCAGGTTATCGTTATTTTTTATACCGGCTGATATCCTGGCAGACAAGTAAATATGCCTCCTTATCTCCCCAGGGAATCCGTGTTCCCGTTGCAATCACCCATTTATCAAGCCTGGAATGATACACTTCAATGGCGCCATCTTCCTTTTTCGCAATCTCATGGATGATACAGGGGCTGCAGGGCTCTTCTCTCTCAAAAAGCGCCTGGCAGCACAGCCGCCCGGCCTGCGCGCCGGGCGTCAGTTCATTCGCCCTTCTGTTTAAATACAGCAGATGACAGGAATTTGTATCAACCACATATATCCAGGAATTTAAGCTGTCCAGAACTTCCTTTAAGTTCTGCATCGACTCCATCACCCTATTCTGCGCCCGCCTTTTAAGCAGGAACACCGAGAGCATCCTGGAGAGGAAGCTTAAGCAGTCGATCTGTTCCTGAGTCCACAGACACCTGCAGCTGCAGCTGTCAAATCCCACAAATCCCCGGAATTTTCCTCCGTCAAAAACCGCGCACTGAAGAGTGGAACACACACCTCCCGCGTCCAGAAACTTCCGGCTGATATCCGAAAGCCTCCAGGTATCCGGACAGTAAAACAATCCATTTTCATCGAAATTATCCCGGTAATCACTTTCCCCATCCTGATATGAAAATCCGGGAAAACAGGTATCCCACGAGGCAGTCCCTTCCTCATGCCATTCAAATGTGACACTGCATCTCTCTGCATTGTCATAAGGATTTTCAAAAATATAGACGCGCTCTACATGGAACAGCTTTCCCACCATTTCCAGGATCGTCTCGACAGCCTGCTCAAAATCTCCCGTCTCATACAGTTCCCGGAAGGTCAGATTGATGACATTCGACATATTGATATCATTCTTCTGCAGGTGGCTGTCACGCGCGGATTCTTCACTTTTTAAGGAAGCTAACGCCTGCCCGGCCGTCTCCCGTTTATACTCCACAAAGCGGTTCTTTCCCTCCATCTTTGCCTGGTAGAGGGCCGCGTCGCTGTTCTGGAACAGCGTCTGGAAATCCCTTCCGTCAGCAGGCGCATACGCAACCCCTATACTGCAGGAAAACGGCAGTTCCTTAAGACTCTCCTTCAGCATCCCCTGAAACGACTCAGTCATGCGTTCCGCCCGCTCCTTTGCCACCTCTTCCGAGGGAATTCCTGGCATAAAGACCATGAATTCATCTCCGCCAATCCGTGATACAATATCCGTATCCCGGAAAAGCCCCGATATCCTGGCAGACAGTTCCGACAGCACGGCATCGCCAAACATATGGCCATACGTGTCATTCACCAGCTTAAAATTATCCACATCAATAATCATCATGGCGGATACTTCCTCTCTGCCCTGATTATTGAGGTAGCTGATAATCCGTTTTCTGGCCGCCCGCTTATTAAAGAGTTTAGTGAGAACATCCCGCTCCGCCTTCTCTCTTAAAAGCTGGGTAGTCCGTTTTTCGTCATCAATATCCGTGATAATCCCGACAGCCTTAACCGGCTTTCCCTGGCTGCTGAACTGAGTTTTTGCCCGGACTTTCCTCCAGGAATACTTTCCGGAATGATCCGCAAGCCTGAACTCAAGTTCACCGAAGGTTCCTCCCTCTCTTACGATCTGGAAATCCTTCATAATCTCCGGTATATCGTCAGGATGGATATGGGATGCCAGCGGCAGACGTTCACTTAGCTTCTCCGTGATCGGCCTGTACCCGTATTTCTTCTCCCAGTTGTTGGAAAATGATATCTCGTCACTGTTGATATCCCATTCAAAAATGATATCATTCGTCTGATCCAGAATGATCTTATGGCGCTCTAAAGAAAGGCGGAGTTCTTCCTGAGTCTGTCTCGACTCCGTAATATCGATCAGAACCGAGTAAAAATACTCCCGGCCATCCCCTCCCGTCATCAGCTGCCCGTGGTCCATCACCCAGACAATCCTCCCATCTCCCGCAGTCATCCGGTACTCAAGCCTTACATACCGGCCTTCGTTCAGCTGATACGCGATTTCCTGACGCACCCTCTCGCGATCAGCCGGGTAAATCATCTCGATATAATGGCTGTGGAATTTCTCCAGAATCTCCTTTTCGGTGTAGAGTAACAGGCTGAAAAATCCCTGGTTCACCTCTGAAATGGTCAGCCACCTGTCATTTGCAACCTTTAAAATACCTCCCACCAGCTGGTTAATGACAGTTTCCGTCCCCTTCTCCGGAAGCAAATCCGCTTCATGGCCTTCAAAGGCCTGTCTTCTGCTCCAAATCAGGAATACCTTTCTCTGGCGCGGATTATCAATATCAATACGCAGAAGGTCCACCCGGTGCGGAATATATTTTCCACTGTCCTTATTGAGAACCCGGCACTCCAGCGTATATTTCATAAGGCCATCGGCGAAAAATCTATCCATGGATTTTCCCAGAAGTTCCAGCACCTTTTCCCGGTCTTCCGGATGGACTGCCCCTTCCGTAAAAATTCTCAGAGATTCTTCAAAGCTGCTCCCCAAACGCAGAAGTTCAAAATTCTGGTCATTCATATAAACCATATGGTAAACTCCGGTATCAATATCCAGTTCCATCACCGTAGAATCCACATAGCGAAGCAGCGCAAAGTATTTTGACTGTCCCAGTTCCTGAGTGGCAGCCAGATTACCGGCCGGAACACCCTTTCGCACTTTCTGCTCCGTCCGTTCTTCCACCACCGGCTCCGCGTCGCTGTAATCCCTGGATAACCGGGCAAATTCCTCCCGGACAGCCTTAAAGCATTCCAGAAGGCGGGGTGAAAATGCGCCGCATTCCCCGTTCAGTATCATGTTAAACGCCTGCTCTGACGGGATCGCCTTTTTGTAAACCCGATCTGTAGTCAGCGCATCGTAACAGTCCGCAATTGCCACGACCTGAGCGCAGATCGGGATATTATCCCCTTTCAGGCCGTCGGGATAACCCTTTCCATCCCATCTCTCATGGTGGCAGCGGCAGATATTATACGCAAAATAAAGGTATTCCTTATCGTTCATCCGCCCTAAGTTTGAGAGCATTTCACAGCCCTTTAAGGAGTGTGTCTTCATAATCTCAAACTCTTCTTTTGTGAGCGGTCCCGGCTTATTTAAAATAGAGTCAGGAATCGCAATTTTCCCGATATCGTGAAGTGAGGAGGCGTTCGTAATCACCCCGATGGTGCGCTCATCCAGATTATACTCCTGATAGTTTTGCGCCACATTTTCCAGAAGGATTCTGGTGAACATACGAATCCGGCGGATATGCTGTCCCGACTCTAAGCTTCTGTATTCAATAATTGAAGAAAGGGCGTCAATGATAATCGCATTTGACTCCCTTAAACTGGCAGACTGTTCCTCCACCAAATCTTCCAGATTTAATTTGTGGCGATAGAGATCCACAATATTCTGTACTCTTCGCTTGACGACATGAGGCTCAAAGGGCTTCGTGATAATGTCGGACGCCCCTAAATCAAATGCTCTCATCTCGCTTTCCGGCGTGTCATCCGATGTAATTACAACAACCGGAATCTTCGAGAATAAGCTGTCCCGCCTCATCTGCTCCATCACCTCGTATCCGTCCTTAACGGGCATCACAAGGTCTAAAAGCACCGCAGCAAAATATTCCTGATACTGATGGATCAGAATCAGGGCCTGTTCTCCATTCTCCGCTTCCAGAATATTATACTGCCGTTCAAACAGACTTCGCAGAATCGCACGGTTCACTTCCATGTCGTCGACAATCAGAAGTGTATCCCGCTTATTCATCTGCCTTCCTCCGCAAGCTTTGCTAAAACCTCCCGGACCTGATCGTAGGACTCTTCTAAAGCCGGATAAACAGCCTTAGCCGCTTCCGGATTCCCGCCGCGGATCTTATTTACCATGTCAGAGCATACCTCAAACAGTCTGTTCATACCGAGGTTACCGGCAACTCCCTTTAAAGTGTGAGCCGCGCTCAGCATTGTATCCACATCATCGGCCTCTACGGCCTTCCCAACCTGATTAAAGTTGTCGTCATCACAAAATCTGAGCAAAAATTTGGTATACATGGATTCATTACCGGAAAAGCGCCGGACTGCCCCATCTACATCAATCCCTGCACATTCCATTTCTTTTATGATATTATCGTTCATCGCCTATGCCCTTCCCCTCATTTATCATTCTACTGGGCCGCAGCTTGCGCGGCATAAAAGACAGCTACAGACATTATATCTCTTTTCAAAACAAAAAACAATGAAATGGTGTGCAATTTATTTATACAAAAAAGCGCAAAAAGGACTGCCGTTTCCCGGCAGCCCCCATAAAAACCACATCAATCTATCTATTCCCTAACGGTCGGTACTCCTCTTCCATCATCACACTGGTATAAGCCGGACGGATAATCTTATCCATATTGATCAGCTCCTCAATCCGGTGGGCACTCCAGCCGACAATTCTCGCGATGGCGAAAATCGGGGTAAATAATTCCTTCGGTATATCGAGCATACTGTATACGAATCCGCTGTAGAAGTCGACATTGGCGCTGACGCCCTTGTAGATCTTTCTCTCGTCCGCGATCACCTGCGGGGCGAGGCGTTCAATCATAGAGTAGAGGTTGAAATCATCCACGCGCCCTTTCTCTTCCGAAAGCTGCTTAACAAAGCCCTTGAAGATCTCGGCACGCGGGTCCGACTTGGAATATACGGCATGACCCATACCATAGATTAAGCCCTTCTTATCAAATGCCTCTTTATGTAACAACCTTCTTAAGTAGAATTCTACCTCGTCCTCGTCCTTTAAGTCGTGGACTTCATTTCTTAAGTCTTCCATCATCTCCACAACCTTGATGTTGGCGCCGCCGTGCTTCGGTCCTTTTAAGGAAGCGAGGGCCGCCGCAACCACGGAATACGTGTCCGTACCGGAGGAGGTGACAACGTGAGTCGTAAAGGTGGAGTTGTTACCGCCGCCGTGCTCCATGTGGAGAATTAAGGCCAGGTCGAGTACATGGGCCTCTACCATGGAGTAATTCTTATCCGGACGCAGAAGGCGCAGCAGATTCTCCGCTGTAGATAAGTTCTCATCCGGCCTGTGGATATACATACTCTCATCCCGCTCATAGTGGTTGTAAGCGTGGTAACTGTACACCGCCAGCATCGGCATAACGCTGATCAGCATGAGGCTCTGGCGAAGCACATTGGGGACGGAAATATCACTGGCCATATCATCATAGGATGAGAGCGTCAGAATGCTTCTGGCGAGACACGACATCATATCCTTGCTTGGCGCCTTCATGACAACATCTCTTACGAAGTTTGTAGGCAGAGTACGGCTGTATGCCAGAGTCTGGGCAAACCGTTCCAGCTGTTCCTTACTGGGCAGTTCTCCGAAAAGGAGCAGATACGCGATCTCTTCATAACCGAAGCGCCCCTCTTTTACGACGCCGTTCACCAGGTCATAGATATTGTAGCCGCGGTAAAATAACTGGCCTTCGCACGGAACCTTCACGCCATCCACAGTCTTGCTGGACAGGATTTTGGAAACCTTGGTAAGTCCTGCGACAACACCGTTACCGTTCTTATCCCTCAGCCCTCGTTTTACGTCATACTTTTCATATAGCCCTAAGTCAATCCTCTCGTCATTTAAACAGATATCCGACCATTCTGCCAAATTTTCCATAAATTCTTTCTGTTCCATCATGTAAACACCTCTTTCTAAAAATATGATTAATCAGTTCCGCCATTTCCCGGAAGTCCTTTGGCTCAACTACAGGCCTTTGGCCCCTTTGGGCATTCGATAGATATGGTCATCTCCCTTCAATTGTTCACTTTTGAACTGTTTCACTTTCAATGATATATAATCCGGCGGAAAAATGCAAGTTAAATCTTTATAAACTGAAGATTTTTTTGGCAGACGGTTCCCCGCTTCCTTCCATTTTACCAGATTCCCGGCCGTTTTGCAGGTTCCACATACATCCCGTCCCCAGGTTTCACCCCGGGGTACGCCAAGTAGAACCCTTCCGTCGCGCTCAGGGCCGCATTTACCCGGATGTTTTCCGGCGCGTAAGCCGTCTCAGCCAGAACTCTTGCACTGCCGGCAGCCGTATATTTCGCAGCCATAATCTGCGCGTAACGGCCATATACGGTCTGCAGCGCCTCCGGATCCTCCCCGATAATAGATGTAATACAGGAAATCGCCCCCAGATCCGCGATATCTTCTTCCAGCGTCTGCCTTCCATTGACGTGGCGGTCTTTCACGGCTTCAAAACCCTCATAATACTCCGCAACTTTCTCCGCCTCTTCCCGGAATCTTTCATAATCCTCATCCGTCCACCATATCTGGAAGTTTCCATTTTCATCGTAAAGGCTTCCTGTCTCATCAATGGCGTGGGTAATCTCGTGGGCAATGATCATACCAATTCCGCCATAATTCTCCTCCACAGAACCGTTTCGGTCATAGAACGGCGGCTGCAAAAGAGCGGCGGGCAGTAAAATTTCATTGGCAGAATAATCGTAACAGGCATTCACTGACTGCGGAACCATATCCCACAGTTCCGGATCTACCGGCTTATCCAGCCGGTTCCACCGAAGCGCGGTCCTTGCCCTGAGGATCTCCAGCATGTTGTGAACCATGGAACCGCCTTCCTCTATCGGAAGAATATCCGCTTCTTTCAGTTCGTCGGGCCAGTTCTCCGGGCAGCCTGCCTTCACTTTCATCTGCTCCAGCTTCTTTCTGGCATGTTCCTTCGCCTCCTGGCTCATCCAGTCAAAATCCCCGATCTGCTTTCCGTATTCCTCAAGAATCCTCTCCGTCATAGCTTCCACGGCCTCTTTATCTTCCTCAGAAAAGCAGCGCTCCGCATAGAGCTGCCCAAACTCCTCCTCCATCAGGCTGATGGTAAGTTCACCGGCTGCTCTCTCATCGGCGTCTGAAGCTGCCTTTTGGTGATACGCCAGATACGCGTTTTGTACAGAGGCAGGCAGCCCCGGCGCCATAAAGTCAACCAGGCAGAACACCGCGTAATCCTTAAGCATTGGCAGATTCTCCTCCGTCAGAAAACCGGCCATACATTGAAGCGCTCCCGGATCCGGTACAAGATACTCCGATTCTTCCAGCTCCGCAGCCTTTAAGACGCCTTCCATATCAATTCCTTCCAACAGTTCTCCCAACTCTTCCGGCGTAAACCGGTTATACGCCGCCGTCGGATTGTCTTCTTCACCGGCCGGCAAGGCCGCGGCCGCAACCGACTTTAAAAAAGCGGTAACCGCGGCTGCCCTGTCCATCGCTTCCTCCTCCGGCCTGCCGCTAAGCGCCAGAATTTCGGCGGCGTACCGGGTAAATGCCTCCGCCTCCCCGCTTCTGGTTCCTTCTGTCAGCACCGCTTTCCCCGGCCCCAGGTTCGGTGTGTCCACAAAGACCGCGTAGCGATCCGAATTCCCATAATCGACTTCCGGGATAAATAAAATCAGATTCTCCACTCCCAGTTCACGACCCATCCATGCGGCGGCCTCCATAAGCGCCTGGACCGTCGCAGCCTCCTCCAGCCTGCTTAAATAAAGTTCCAGTTCTCCCATGCCGACAGCTTCTCTCTCCTCCATGTCAGAAGCTGTCAGGTACAAATCCGCAATTTTCTGCCGGATGGATCCTGGCTCGTGTTCCATGTGTTGTTCCACTGTCTCTGCAAGTATCTCCTCCAGAATTCCGCACGTCTCACTGTTCAGTTCATAAAAATAGGACCAGCTGTCGGAATCGTCGGGAATTTCCACATCTTCCAGAAAAGTATGGTTCATATATTCATAATAGTCATCGGCCAGACGATATCCGTCCGCGCTTTCCGTCGCGCCGGCTAAGAGTTCCCCCGCCTCTTTTTCCGAAGCTTCCCCAGTCTTTTCCTCTTCTGCCGCACCATTGTTTCCTTCTGAAACCGTTCCGGGTTCCGGTTCTCCCCCGGGTTTTTCCGGCACTGCCGGACTGGCCCCGCAGCCGCTTAAGATCAGTCCCGCCACGGCAAGCGCCGCAATCCCTCTCTGCCACCTCTTCCTCATCTCTGCCCTCCTGGCGCACTGCGCCGTTCCTCATAGAATTGTGTAAAGTATACCACAATCAATTCAGAGAATCAATTTCCATCCCCCCTGTCTTTATTGACAAACACTCTCCAAAAACGTATACTTTCCTTGTTCCATAAAGGATACCCGAAACGCTTGAAAATCCGGGTGTGATTTTCCATTCAGGAGATAAAATTATGCAGATAGACTTTACCGTGCTTTTTTTCGTAGAAGCCATCGGGACCATCGCCTTTGCCTCATCCGGCGCCATGGTTGCCATAAAGAAAGAGCTCGATTTGCTGGGGGTAATCGTGCTGGGCGCAACCACCGCCGTGGGCGGGGGGATGATGCGCGATATCATCATTGGAAATGTCCCGCCCAACCTGTTTAAAGATCCCATATACGTATTACTTGCCTTTATTACGGTTATGATACTGTTTATTATCGTGCGGTGCAATCAGCAGATCCTGGCCAGCCATTCCATTGAAATGTATGAAAAGGTCATGAATATCTTCGATGCCGTGGGACTGGGGGCATTTACCGTGGTTGGAATCGACACCGCGGTCATTGCCGGATACGGCAGCTACCATTTTCTTATCATTTTCCTCGGCGTCATTACCGGGGTCGGAGGCGGGCTTCTGAGGGATATCATGGCCGGAGAGACGCCTTATATTTTAAAAAAGCACGTGTACGCCTGTGCATCTATCGTGGGCGCTGTGCTGTACGCGTATTTAAAAGATTTTATCAACGGCGATGCCGCCATGGTTATCGGGGCCTGCGCCGTCGTGCTGATCCGTATGCTGGCAGCCCATTACTGCTGGGATTTGCCAACTGCAACAAAGAAGAAGCGCGGGATCTGAAAAAAGCGCCGCCGTTTCCAGACAACAAACAAATAACCACGCCACTTTAAAGGAGGATTCGCCATGAAACATCTGCCACTTTACGCCGCCGGAATTATTTTTGCCCTGTGCCTGATGATAACTTTACTGATCACCTCTGTGGAAGCCGTTGTCTACTGGCTTCCCGGATATTTTGAAAAAGAGTACACGAAATACGGCGTCGCAGAAGTCGTGGATATGACCATGGACGATTTGCTCGATGTGACCGATGAAATGATGGCGTATTTACGCGGAAAACGGGCGGATCTGCATGTGCAGACCACCATGGGCGGCGTTTCCCGTGAATTCTTCAATGAGAGGGAAATCGCCCATATGGAGGATGTCCGCGGCCTCTTCCTCGACGCCCTTTTCATCCGGCGCGTCTGCCTGATTCTCATGGTTCTCTGTCTCATTCCGTTCTTCCTGACCAGAGAAAATAAATCCGGGCGCATACATTTCCGTCCGGGAAATGCGTTAAAAAGAGTCTTTCCAAGAGCCGTCTGCGCCGGTACGGGACTGTTCTTTGTGCTGACCGCCTGCCTGGCTGCCATCATTTCCACAAACTTTACGAAGTATTTCATCATGTTTCACCACATCTTCTTTACCAACGATCTGTGGATCTTAAATCCAAGGACGGACATGCTGATCAACATTGTGCCGGAGGGATTTTTCAGTGACACGGTTGTCCATATCGCTGTGGTTTTCTTCCTCTGCGTTGTCGCGGTCTTTGGGATTTCCATTTTTTCTATGCTGAAATACAGGGAAAATATGGATTAAATCTTTACTTGTCATCGGAAATACCCTATACTGTAAATTGGACTATTGTTTGAAACCGATGAAATAATACGGAGAGATTACACAATATGATGCAACTGAGCAAACGAATGGCAGCCTTCTTTTTATGTCTGGCGCTCTTTATCGGAGGCTTCTCCGGGACAGCAGCGGCAGCGCCGGAATGGCCGTCGAACGTCTCCATCCAGGCGGAAAGCGGGATTGTCATAGACGCGGAAACCGGGACCGTGCTGTGGGGACAGAATATCCATAACCAGTATTTCCCGGCCAGTATCACGAAAATCATGACGGCGCTTATCGTCATAGAATCCTGCAGCCTCGACGAGACGGTGACATTTTCCCATAACGCCGTATTTAATGTGGAGTCGGGCAGCAGCAACGCCGGTATCAATGAGGGCGACCAGCTTTCTGTCAAGGACTGTTTATACGCCCTCCTCTTAAAGTCAGCCAATGAGGCGGCCAATGCCCTGGCAGAGCACGTGTCCGGCAGCACGGAACAATTTGCCGAACTGATGAATCAGAAAGCCCGGGAGCTTGGCTGTATCGACACCCATTTTGCCAATCCCAGCGGCTTAAATAATCCGGAACACTATACCTCGGCTTACGATATGGCCCTGATTGCCAGAGCCGCCTTCTCCAATCCCGTTTTCGAGGAGATTGATTCCACCACATATTATAAGCTTCCTCCCAATTCCATCAATCCGGAGGGACTTACCATCTATCCCGGCCATAAGATGCTTAAGAAAAGCACGCCCTACTATTATCCGGGTATTGTCGGAGGAAAGACCGGCTACACGACGCTGGCCGGCAACACCTTGGTTACCTGTGCCGAGAAGAATGACATGAAGCTGATCGCTGTCATTTTAAAAGGGACAACGCCCCAGTACTGGACTGATACAAAGAGATTGCTGGACTTTGGATTTGAGAATTTCGTCTCTGTGAAAGCGGCGGAACATGAAACGACCTACACCTCGGTCATCAGCGATTTGAGTTTTGGCGGGCTTTCCATTGATAAGCCAGAGGCGCTTATCCTCGACCCGGACTGCCGCATCACGCTTCCGAAGACCGCAGACTTTTCCGATGCGGACGCCATGCTCAGCTACGATATTTCTGCTGGCGACCCGCCAAATACCATTGCCAAGATCTACTACAGCTACAACGATCGGCAGATTGGCTGTACTTATCTGGAAATCAACGAGAAGCTGTTCGGGACCCCCACGGCGGATTCTAAGACCGCGCAGGCCGCTATGGAAAGCAGCGGGAACGAGAGCGCTGACAGCGCCGACAATTCCGACTCTGCAGTAAGTGACACGCAGAGCGAAGCAGAGAGTACCGCCGCCGCCCGGTCCGGAGATGTTCCGCCAGAATCACAGGACATCCCTGAGACGGAGGATTACAGAGAGAAGGCGCTGCGGCCATTTGAAATCCCGGCAATTGCCTGGATTATCCTGATCGCTGTCGCGGCAATCATCGTAATTGCCTGCGGAGTGGCCTTCTTCCTTTATAAGCGGGAGCAGTCGGAACACGACAGCCTGCTACGCCGTGAAAGGCGCGCCCAGCGTCTCCAGGAATCCGGCATCTCGGTGGAAGAATTTAACGCACTGATTGAACAGCGCAGAAGCGCTTCCTCCAGCAAGAAGAAGAGCGGCCGCGGAAACCGGCACTTAAAATTTAAATAGTGGAGAAACGATAACCTGTATGCTCTGCACACAGGTCACCGTCTTCAACGAAAACAGGAGAACAAAATCCCGATCAATACGGAATCTTGTTCTCCTGTTCTGTTTCTTTTTTGTGGAGTCTTTTCATCTTCGTCCTCTCCACCCGTTTTTTTCTGGCCTCTTCCTTTTTCTCATAAATCTGGCGCGCGCCTTCCTCATCCACCAGCTTCATGGTCTTCACCACATAAACCTTTCCATCGTCGCTGCGCTTCATGCGGATCTTCCCTTTCAACCAGCCGTGTTCCGGACAGATTCCCAGTGCAAAATAGAACTTCTGATTGACGGAAAACCACCGGATCTTCTTGCGGAGCATTCGATTACAGCGGCAGCAGATCAGATCCGTCACCGTCTTATCCGCAATGGCGTCCTCCTTCGTCTCAAACGTCCTGGAGACGTACTTGGAATACGTCGGAAAGACTAAGTAAATCTCCTCTTCCGGACTCTTCGGCAGCCTGTAATAATCGACCGACCAGTAATCCCGCACGGCCCCGAAATCCATGGCAGCCATCACGCGGCCCGTATAGTGGGCGTCATCGAAAGCCCGGTGAAACGGCCTGTCCTCCAAAATCCCCAGTTCCTCCACCGTCACATCGAGAGACTGTTTGGCCTTTCCGTCTCC
Organism: uncultured Hungatella sp.; assembly: GCA_959018155.1. Taxonomy (GTDB): domain Bacteria; phylum Bacillota; class Clostridia; order Lachnospirales; family Lachnospiraceae; genus Hungatella. Next base: position 723 of record CAUEKH010000004.1, on the reverse strand, counting down.
GCAGAGGAGGCTGTAAAGTTTTTGGACATCGTAGTATAAAAATGGTTTGGGAAATGGAATCTCTACTCCGAAATACGCCATATTTCTCTGAAGTTCTGTCAGATCCATGGAACCCCAGGTACAGAAAACAGCGTCATTTCCGCACCATTCAATAAACTCTTTTATGATCTCAGGAAAACGGCCGCCCTCCTGTTCCAGCACCTCCGCCTCCAAATGGGTCACTTCCGATATCTTGCTGTGAATCTCCGTATAAACCACCGGCCTGATGAGCCGGTGAAAGGAATCCGTCTCTTCCATGGAACCATTCAGCTTTACGGCGCCAATTTCTATTATTTCAAAGGGGAAATGTTCCACAGCCCCTTCCTTCCCGTCGGCACTCTGGTTCCATTCCAGATCCAGTACAATATAATTATCCATATATTCAATCCTTATCTAGTCAGTTTATCAAGCTTCTCCTGAATGCGCTGCCTTCTCTCCGCAGTTTCTGTGGGTTCCCGTCTCCATATTCCGTTTTTTAAGGAGAGCACATCACCCTCCTGTAACCCATCCGGAAGATCCCCGGCAGCAAATCTCTTATGTTCCCTTTTTTCATTCTCACAAATCACATTCCCCTGTTCGATCCGTTCCACCGTCCAATCCATAACAGCCTGCCCTTCTCTCCAACCGCTGACCATTTTTACCTGGTTCCTCTGTGCTATTATATGTTAGATTCGCCATTCATAC
>CAUEKH010000003.1 GCA_959018155.1 uncultured Hungatella sp. | reverse complement strand
CGAATGTATTCTCCTTTACGGAGAGGTTTAAATCGTCGAGTACCATGGTACCGTCGAATGTCTTTGTAATATTCTGTAAATCAATTAATGGCTGACCCATGACCTTTATCCTCCTGTTATGAGCTGAGACCTGGCGGGCAGTTTCCGGCCGCCTTTCGTGTCTCCTGAATTTAGAAGCTTGGCGGCGAGCTGACCCAGATTAAGGTCGCGCCTGCCTTGCTGCTTAAATAATGCTTTTTGTCTGAGACAAAGTAAAAGGATTCCCCTTTTTTGGCTTTATATGTCTTATTTCCTATATGAATGGATATATTCCCAGACAGTACATATCCGAATTCCTCCCCTTCATGGGGATTATCCGGGTACGTCTCACCGCCGGCCTCCAGTGTTAAAAGAATCGGCTCCATGATATTTTTCTGGGCATTGGGGATAATCCATTTGATTTCATTGTGAAGCTCCACATCGTGCTTTTCAAAGTAATCAAACTTACCGAATACAATCTGTTCCTCCGGCGTCTCATTGAAAAATTCCCCGATAGAAGTGCCGAGGCACTGTAATATATCCATGAGGGTCGCAATGGAGGGGGAAGTCAAGTCCCTTTCCAGCTGGGAAATAAACCCTTTCGACAGCTCTGCGCGATCCGCCAGCTCCTCCTGGGTGAGCCCTTTTAAAATTCTGAGCTCTTTTAATTTCGCACCGATATCCATATGCTCCTCCTTATCTGATGACGGTGGCCTGCGCCCATGGCGGACAGGGAATCGCACCCGTTTAAGGCCATGATTATGCGCAGTCTGCGCACTTTTCCATGATACTTGCGTATCAGTTAAGTCACGCGGGAACCGCATTCATTTTTTACAAAACCGGTAAAAATTCATTTATAAAAAATAAACTGTGAGTTTACCTATACTAACTGATGATAATAATAACTAAAAAGTTTAGTAATAATAAACTTGCAGCAAGATACATTATACCGGATTTCTGCTGTGTGTCAATAGTTTTTCCTTAACAAATAAACATTTTTATGATATGATATTTTTAGTGTAACCATCAGAACCAGAGAGCAGTCCCAAACCGTGTAAATAAGGGAAGAACCGCCGGAACGAAAGTGATGAAAGTGACGGGAAAATTTCCTGCAGACGGGAGGCAGGGGCTGGCCGTGTAAGAGGAAAAAGCGGCAGCAGTTCACATAAAATGCAGATTAAAACCAGGAGGACTTAAAGATGAAGGGAAAGTATATGGCATATGTAGGATCCTATTCTTACAATGGTCAGGCAAAGGGCATCACAGTATATGATGTGGATGTCAATAAAGGAAGATTTTTTTTCAGATGCGAGATAGAAGTAGACAACTCTTCCTATTTAATTGCATCCAGTGATGGAAAGACTCTGTATTCCATCGCGGATGAAGGGGTCGTATCATTCCGAATCCATGAAAATGGCGCGATCACGAGACTCAACTCCGCCAACATCAAGGGAATGAGAGGCTGCCATCTGTCCACAGACGCGGAGGACAAGTATATTTTCGTTTCCGGTTACCATGACGGCAAATCCACCGTGCTCCGTTTGAATAAAGACGGCACAGTGGGAGAGATCGTAGATGGCGTGTTCCACAAGGGACTTGGCAGCGTGGCGGAACGTAACTTCAGACCGCATGTCAGCTGTACGAGAAGGACGCCTGACGGCAAATTCGTCATGGTGGCGGATTTGGGAATTGATCAGGTAAAGATCTACCGTTTTAATGAGAAAGAGGAGAAGCTGGTGCTGGTGGACGCCCTTCGCTGCGAGTTAGAGTCAGCGCCAAGATGTTTCCGTTTCAGTTCCGACGGAAAATTCTTCTATCTAATGTATGAATTAAAGAATGTCATTGATGTCTATACATATGAAACCGGGGAACGTCAGCCAAAGATCGAGAAGATCCAGACGATCTCCACCACCGGACCGAAGGCGCTGACCCAGCTGACTGCAGCCTGTTCCATGCGCTTCTCCACCGATGAGTCTCATATGTTCTGCGGAAATGCCGGTGATAATACAGTCACCGTCTATAACAGGGACAAGAATACCGGCCTTTTAGAGTTCAACTGCTGTCTGCCGATCAGCGGAAGTTATCCGAAGGATATCTGCGTCTTCCCGGATGATAAGCATATCGCCTGCATGAACCATGAGAATGGAAGCATCACATTCTTCACCGTGGATTATGAGAAGGGCCTTCTGATCATGAATGGCAAGGAAATCAGGGTCAATGAGCCAAACAGCTGTGTGATTGTAAAAGTCAGCGACTAAAAAGGGAGACAAAAGAATTATGGCAGGATCAACACTGGGAACCATACTAAAGGTGACAACCTGGGGGGAATCACACGGAAAGGGAATCGGCGTTGTCGTGGACGGCTGTCCGGCTGGTCTTGAATTGTCGGAGAAGGATATCCAGGCGTATTTAGACAGGCGCAAACCGGGACAGAGCCGTTACACCACCAAGAGACAGGAAGCGGATTCGGTGGAAATCCTGTCCGGTGTCTTTGAGGGAAAGACAACAGGGACGCCGATTTCGCTGGTAGTGAGGAACACGGACCAGCGGTCGAGGGATTACGGCAATATCATGGAGGTCTACAGGCCGGGCCATGCCGATTATACATTTGATGAGAAATACGGTTTTCGGGACTACCGCGGCGGAGGCCGGTCCTCCGGCCGTGAGACCATAGGCCGCGTAGCGGCGGGCGCGGTTGCGGCAAAGCTTTTAGAGAGCCTGGGAATCACTGTCCGTGCCTACACAAGGGCCATCGGACCGTATGAGATAGATAGAGACCATATAGATATGGAAGAAATGGATTCCAACCGGCTCTATATGCCAGATGCCCGGACGGCTGCTCTGGCGGAAAAGTATTTAGATGAACTGATGGAAACCTGCGATTCAGCGGGCGGCGTAGTCGAGTGTGTGATCGATGGACTTCCTGCCGGAATCGGTGAGCCGGTTTTCGAAAAATACGACGCGGCCCTGGCACAGGCCATTTTCTCCATCGGAGCGGTCAAGGGCTTTGAAATCGGAGATGGATTCGAGGCCGCCCGTTCCACCGGTTCTGCCAATAACGACGCATTCTGCAGGGGCGGGGACGGCCGGGCCGCCAAAGAGACGAACCATTCCGGCGGAATCCTCGGCGGGATCAGCGACGGCAGCCAGGTTGTGATGCGGGCGGCATTTAAGCCCACCCCATCCATTGCCCGGCCGCAGAAGACGGTGAACCGCCAGAAGGAAGAGACGGAGATTGAGATAAAAGGCCGTCACGATCCGGTTATCGTTCCGAGGGCTGTGGTGGTTGTAGAAGCCATGGCGGCGCTGGTGACAGCGGATTTGCTGCTTATGAGCATGACATCACGTCTTGACAGAATTGCAGATTTTTTTGAGAAAGAGCTGCCCGGAGGAGAAGAATTTTAGAAAACGGGTTACTATAACAGAGAAACCGGAAAAATTTCCAGACTGAAAAATCACGGAATAAAGGAGCATGGAGATCAGATGAAGATAGCGATGGGTAATGACCATACGGCCATTGAGATGAAGAATGAGATAAAGAAATTTCTGGAAGAAAAGGGATATGAGGTAATTGATTTTGGAACGAATTCCACTGAGAGCTGCGATTACCCGGTATACGGAGAGAAGGTCAGCTTAGCGGTGACCTCCGGTGAGGCGGATTTGGGAATTGCCATCTGCGGAACGGGAGTCGGTATCTCTTTAGCCTGCAACAAGGTAAATGGAATCCGCTGCTGTGTCTGCAGCGAGCCGTATACGGCGAAACTTTCCAGAATGCACAACAATTCCAATGTCCTGGCCTTTGGCGCGCGTGTGATCGGCGTTGAGATGGCCAAGATGATAACGGAAGAGTGGCTGAATGCCGAGTATGAAGGCGGAAGACATCAGAGACGCGTTGACCTGGTGATGGATATTGAGAGACGTAACAGCGGGTGCTGAGAATCGGGGCGGTAGAACCTTACCGACTGGCTGTTTACCATAAAAAGTGCAGAAGCGGCGGATACGGAATGGGTATTCGCTGCTTCTGCACTTTTGGGTTATGTATCTTATTCTATAACTTAATACTGGAACATTGGAATACTGAAACGCCCCTCTATGCAAACATGGAGATGATGAGTGCGACCAGGAAGCCGGATCCGCCTACGATGGTTTCCATGATCGTCCAGGTGCGGAGCGTTGTCTTTTCGTCAATCTGGAGCAGAGATTTTACCAGCCAGAAACCGGAGTCATTGAAATGGCTCATCACGGTGGCGCCTCCCGCAACGGCTGCGGTCACGCAGGCCAGATAGAGTGGTGAGAGTGTGGCAATCTCCGGCATGGAGGCGATGATTCCGGCGCCCATGGTCATGGCAACTGTGGCGGAACCGACGGACATACGAACCAGGGCGGAAACGATGAAGGCCACGATGACTAACGGGAACGGGCTTCCGGCCACAGCCCCGCCGATCACTTCACCAAGCCCGGAATCCTGAAGCACGTACCGTAAGACGCCGCCGCAGGCGGTCACTAAAAGAATCATGCCGGTTGGCTCTAAGGATTTTGTCATGACTTTTTCCAGTTCTTCTCTGGTATAGCCGTGACGGATTCCGAGAACAATCATGGCGGCGATTGTAGCAATGGTAAGGGCCACAAATGGTTCCCCCAGGAAGGCTAACAGCGGCTGAACCCCTGCCATAGCCGGAAGCAGTTTGGAAACGGTGCTTAAAATGATGAGAACCAGAGGAATTAAGATAATTCCGACGACTGTACTGAATTTCGGGAGATGGCTCTCGTCACAGTCCGGCATTTCCTCAACATTTTTCGGAACCAGAACGTAAATCTTCTTCCCGATGAAACGTCCGAAGAGCGGACCGGCCAGAACCATGGCCACGGTACCGGAAATAAGTCCTACGATAATCACGTATCCGAGATCCACTCCCAGCATATTGGCCACAAGGATGGGACCCGGTGTCGGCGGTATAAAGGCATGGCCGACAGCTAATCCGGCTAACAGCGGGATTGCGTAGCTGAGACTCGATTTTTTCGTCTTCTTTGCAAGGCTGAAAGCCAGTGGAATCAGGATGATAAGTCCGGCGTCAAAGAATACCGGCATGGCGATAACAAGCCCGGTGATGCCGAGAGCCCACGCGGCGCGGCTTTCGCCAAATTTGTCGACAAGGGTTGTGGCGATCCTCTGGGCGCCTCCTGATATTTCCAGGATTGCGCCGAACATGGATCCGAGGCCGACTAAGAGCGCGATTCCCTTCAGGGTGTTCCCCATACCGGTTCCCACGGAATCAATAATAGCGGAAAATGGCATACCGGCCATGATTCCGATGGCTACGGCACTGATTAAAATAGCGATGATGGCCTGCACCTTTACGACGATGATCAGGGCCAGCAGAATAACAAGACCAATAAGCGCGGCAGCGATGAGTCTGCCCGGGCCGGCTGTAGGATTTCCCGCGGTGTCAGCGGTAGCAATAAGTGCCGTAGCGGCAAGAAAAGATTTCCCCATAATTCATTTCTCCTCATATCTTTTTCATGGATTGTGTGGCTGCGTCTGTGCGGCATATGCAGCCTGAGTGGCATATGCCGCTGTGTGATCTACCGCATGTATCCGCCCTTCATCGGCGAAACGGCATGTTCCGAGAAAATTTTCAGAACGCCGGAAGTATATTTCGCGGGCTTCGGAGTCCAGTTCTTTTTTCTCACAGCCAGAATCTCATCAACTTTTTCCGGCGCCATTTTCTCTCCGTGAATTCCTACAATCCGTAAGATGCGGGCGGGAATATCAATTTCAATTAAGTCGTCTTCCTCAATCAGAGCGATTGGGCCGCCTTCCGCGGCTTCCGGTGATACATGGCCGATGGCCGGTCCCTTGGATGCGCCGGAGAATCGCCCGTCGGTGATCAGCGCAATACTCTTTCCAAGTTCTTCATCGGAGGAAATGGCTTCCGTGGTATAAAACATCTCCGGCATTCCGCTGCCCTTCGGTCCCTCGTAGCGGATAATGACGGCGTCTCCGGGACGGATCGTCTTATTCAATACGGCGGCGATAGCGTCTTCTTCACAGTCAAATGGTTTTGCTTTCAGAACAGCCTGGAACATTTCCTTCGGAACTGCGGAATGTTTCACCTCCGCTCCTTCCGGCGCCAGATTGCCGCGGAGAATCGCGATTGTCCCGTTGTCGCCGATTGGTTTGTCAAAACTTCTGATAATATCGGTGCGCTCTAATCCAATTTCCTTTAAATATTCGTCACATTTCTCGTAGTAGCCGCTCTTCTTTAAGTCTTCCAGATTTTCTCCCAGCGTCTTGCCGGTAACGGTCATAACGTCCAGATGAAGCATACTCTTAATCTCTTCCATAATTCTTGGCACGCCGCCTGCGTAGTAGAAATACTGTGCCGGCCATTTCCCGGCAGGTCTGATGTCTAAAAGGTAGTGGGCGCCGCGGTGCATACGGTCAAATGTATCCGCGTCCAGTTCATACCCGAATTCGTGTGCGATTGCCGGAATATGCAACAGGGAGTTGCTGGAACCGGAGATAGCCGCGTGAACCATAATGGCATTCTCAAAGGATTTCATGGTCACAATATCGCTGGACTTTAACCCCATTTCAGCCAGCCGGACGGACTGTACGCCGGCCTCGTAGGCCACCTTCTTCAAATCGTCGCACGTAGCAGGCATCAGGGCGCTTCCCGGAAGCATCAGTCCTAAAGCTTCGGCCATAATCTGCATGGTAGAAGCGGTTCCCATAAAGGAACAGGCGCCACAGGATGGACACGCATGGTGTTTATAATACGTCAGCTTTTCCTCGGAAATCTCCCCGCGCTGGCACATGGCGCTGTACATTCCAATCTGTTCCAGCGTCAGCAAGTCAGGACCCGCATCCATAACGCCTCCGGTCACGACGATTGACGGAATCTTAAGACGTCCGATGGCCATTAAGTGTGCCGGCACTGCCTTATCACAGCTTGCCACAAAAACACCGGCATCAAAGGTGGTGGCATTGGCGTGAATTTCAATCATGTTGCAGATGGTATCACGGGAGGCGAGAGAGTAGTTGATTCCGTCGTGTCCCTGCGCCATCCCGTCGCAGATATCAGTGGCAAAATACCGCGCGCCCTTGCCGCCGTGTTCGTTGATTCCCTTTACCGCTTCTTCAACCAGTTCCAGCAGATGAGCGCTTCCTGGGTGGCTGTCGCCAAAGGTGCTTTCCACCAGGATCTGAGGTTTCGATAAATCCTCCACTTTCCAGCCCATTCCCATGCGCAGTGGATCCATCTCAGGTGCTAAAGCGCGAATTTCCTGACTCTTCAATTCCATGTTTTTACCCTCCTGAAAAATAATATTGATGATTTTTTGATTGTTTTCGAACTAGACATAAGACGTATGATGTATTTGATGATTACAAAATAACATGTCTGCAAGGGTATGTCAATATAGTAATTTAAAATGGGGAATATGCTGTAAAAATGAATGGATAAATGTACAAAGTGCACAATGAAAGGAAGTAAAATACATCATACGTCTTTGCGGAGATATCGTCCAGGAAATTAATATGATAAATTAGTTGAGATGGGAACGATAAGAAGATATTGTTGAGAAAGGATTATCAGGAAGGTATTTTTAAGAAGATATTGTTAAGAAGATATTGTTAAGAAGATATCGTTAAGAAGATATCGTTAAGAAGGAATCGCTGGGTAGGAGTGTACAGGTAGGCAGTTGAGAAAAATGAAGAATAGGAGACGTCAAAGAACCAGATACTGGAAAGGCTGTTTTCTGAGTCATGAACGGGGGGGGCATTCCATCGGGACACCGGATAGCAAAATAAGTAGAAGGATATTAACCTGTCAGAGCATATCAAAATATATTATATCAAAACAGTGCAATCGTGAACTTTACCGAGTAAAACGGAGTTAAAATAAAGTGTGTAAGTCTTTTGTTTTTCATCATTAACTTACACACTTCATTTTAAAACCGCAAGTGAATGTTTTAATTTTAATCTTACTGTTTCCGCCTTAACCAGGAGTAAATCTAAGAAGTTGTCTCCTCTTCCTGCTCCTTTTCCAGCTTCCGGAAAATCCTCCGGTTATAAATCAAGTGCATATACATAGCGCATTTGGCGCCTTCCGCATCATGTTCTGCAATGCAGTCAATAATTTCACGGTGCGTATCAATTGTCTCCTGGCGCAGCTTCCGGTCGGTGACATCGACGAAAATGGCAATCGAGGAATTAATAATAGGAATCAGTTTTTCTACAACGCCGTTGCCGCTGCAGCTGGCAATCATGGTGTGAAGTCGAATATCTTCATCCATGTGGTTAATATCTTTTTCAATCAGTTCCTCAACCCGGGCGCACTGTTCCCGCATGGCATCAATCTGTTCCGGGGTCGCATTCCTGGCAGCCATCATGGCAATTTCCGGCTCCAGCATCAGGCGGACGCTGACGAGATCAAGGGCAAGCTTTGTCTTATCTTTTACAAAGGTCAGTCCCAGTGGATCATCGGTAATGCCCTGACGCTCCGATACAAATGTTCCGGAACCACGCCTTATTTCCAGGATCTGCCTTGAGACAAGGATCTTAATTGCCTCCCGTATCGTGCTTCTGCTGACATTAATCATCTTTCCGAGTTCAAATTCATTCGGTATCTTTGTTCCGACTTCCAGATTATTGTCAATAATATAGTTCAGGATGTATTCAGCCACCTGTTCAGCCAGTGGTTTTCCGTTATAAAGCTCCAGATTGTCGCTCATGATGAACCCTCCATTCTGAAGTGTATTCTACCATAACGGAATATATTTGTCACCTGAGAATCACTGTATCAGTTAGACGAGGTGATATTCTGTATACAACTGTTTCCGGAATGTATCGTCCTGTGACGCTTTCAGCAGAAGATCCTGACGGTTGTTTTTCAGCAAAATCTGAATGAGATTCGTCAGCCGCTTTTCTGCCTTTTGTTCCCCTTCGATTTCTCCCAGAATCCGGCCATCTTCAATTAAATCATCAATCGCTTTACACATATCAATCTGCCCTTCTTTCTTTTCATCTTCCAGAATTTCTATTAAACGTTTCTGTTCACCCAGCATAGTCATCAAAGCCATCAGAGAATCATTATCGAGACTGCGCAGTTCCTGCCGGTGTGATTTTGCATACGCATAAAATTGCCTTTTTGCTGAGTCACTCCCTATTTAGTTTTTTCACCATGGAATGTTTGGCTGATTTGCCAGAATAGTTGATTCCCTTCGGAATAGAACTCCATGAAATGTAAATTCAGTATATCATGTGGAATGTGGAAATGCAAGCAGAGCCGCAAAAATCCGTATCGTCTATGGTAAGAAGGTTACAGTTCCCAGTGCCTGAGGCCTGAGGGCACTGCCTCACAGATCTCAGATCTCAGGCAATAGGAACAATATCATAAGAAGACACGGATTTATCCGGGATCCCGGCTCTGCATAACAATAGCAGTTATGCAGAGCCGGGAAAAATCTTATTTGATCAGACTGATTTTTGGATAGTAACGGAACAGTACCTTTGCGATGAGTTTATCGCGGGTTACGTACGTATTTTTCCAGCGTCTGGCATCGGAGGAGTAGTTTCGGTTATCCCCCATCATGAAGTAGCTGTCCTCAGGCACTTCATAGTGGGCGGGAGGTTCCGGCTGCATGGGCTCACGGATATATGGCTCATCTAACGGCGTGTCAGAACCATTTAAGTAAACTTTACCATCAACAATGTCAATGGTGTCCCCCGGAAGGCCGATAATCCGTTTGACGTAATAGATTTTGCCTGTGGGATCATCGGGAAAATGGAAGATGGCGATATCGCCTCTCTGCGGATCCTCGAAGTGATAGGAAAGTCTGGAACCGATGACACGGTCCCCTGTCATAATGGTAGTTTCCATGGAACCGCTTGGCACCTTACTGTTTGCTATAATAAAATTGTTCAGCACGAATGCGATTGCGGCCGCCGCGACAATAATGTAAATCCAGCTTAACAGTTCCTGTCTCCAGTCGATTGGCTCTTTGTTTTCTGCCGGTTTCTCTTTGCTCATAAATAAAACCTTCTTTTCTGTCTTTTTTATCCATAAGAGAGTTTAAATGAGTTTTCCTGATTACGCAAGGGGTTTTGCGAAATGGTAAGAAAATATTCACAAACACTCCATTAAATGTCCACAAAAATATGATAGAGTGATTTCACAGTCTAAATACCGGCATTGTCATTTGGACTGTGAAATTGCAATCATATTTAAGTATCAGGGGGAAGCAGCATGGAAGACAGAAATCAGGAAAGGTTTTCGAAGAAAAATTCTGAAAGCAGTGAAGGAAAGAAGCCGGCACAGGGAAGGGAGAAGCGTCTGCTGCTTATTTCGCTGTTTATGTTCCTTGCGGCGCTTGCTCTTCAGGCCGCGGCGCGCGCGATTCCGGGATTCGGCGAGTGGTATGCGGTGACAATTTATCCGGTGATTGTGGGGAGCGTGGGCAGATTATTCGGGATCTTTCCTTTTTCAGCGGTGGAAATCCTGTTGTATGCTCTGATTTTGACGGCTGTATGGTATATCGCGACTCATTTGCGCCATTTGCGGAAGGTGCTGGTGAGGGCGCTTTTTCTGGTGACAGGGATTTTTCTTCTATTTACTTTGAATTGTGGGATTAATTATTACAGGAAACCATTTTCCGCCTATCTGGATCTTGACGTCCATCAGTCCTCGAAGGAGGAACTGACGTCATTATGTGAAATGCTGACGGAGACGATTAATGAATACTGTGACGAAGGTGTGACAGCGCAGATGAGTATTAATGAGGCAAACCGGGAGGGTGTGGCTGCCATGAAAAGGCTGGGGGAGGAATATCCGCAGCTGGCGGGATTCTATCCGCGTCCCAAACCATTGCTCTGGTCGTATCTGTTTTCGGTTCAGCAGCTGTGCGGCCAGTATTCCCCATTTACAGTGGAGGCCAATTATAACCGCGAGATGACTGCGTATAATATTCCCCATACAATCTGCCATGAACTGTCCCATCTGCGGGGATTTATGAGAGAGGATGAGGCGAATTTTATCGGATATCTGGCGTGTATCGAATCCGATTCCGGCGCCTGCCAATACAGCGGATATTTAACCGGCTGGGTTTATGCGACCAATGCCCTGGCAAAGACGGATATGGAGGCGTACCGGACCCTGTGCAAAGAACTCGATGAGCGGGCCTGGGCTGATTTGCGGGAGAATAATGAATTCTGGGCAAAATACGATGGGAAAGCCGCCGAAGTATCGAATCAGCTGAACGATACCTACTTAAAGATAAACAGCCAGACCGATGGAGTGAAAAGCTACGGCCGCATGGTAGATTTGATGCTTGCTTATGAGAGGAAAACGAAGTAATCTATTGTAAAAAATGTGTATGAATGCTAAAATAAACTTAATAAACTGGGACCAGGAGGATATTGTATGGACAAAGAATTGTATGATTTGATGGATTGGGCCGGTATTGAGGAAATCGTGTATTCGGAGGCAGCCGAACCCCACAATTTGCTGGGGCCGCACGTGACAGACAGTGGGCTGCTGATTCAGGCATTTATACCAACAGCAGTGCAGATGACAGTGAAACTTGCTGTGACAGGGAAAGAGTACCCGATGGAGCTGGCAGATGAGGCGGGCTTCTATGCCGTTCTGATTCCGCGAAAGAGTATACCGGAATATACGTATCTGGTGACCTATGACAATGGAACCTCCGAGGAAATCTATGATCCGTATTCATTTTCTCCCTGTTACGACGAGAAGGATTTGAAGAAATTCGAGGCGGGAATCCACTATCAGATTTACGATAAGATGGGGGCTCATCCACTTACCATGGCAGGAGTGGAAGGCGTCTATTTTTCCGTGTGGGCGCCGTGCGCCATGCGCGTCAGCGTTGTCGGTGATTTTAACTTATGGGATGGAAGACGCCATCAGATGAGACGCCTGGGGGATTCCGGTATCTTCGAACTGTTTATTCCGGGTCTGAAGGCGGGAATCATTTATAAGTATGAAATTAAGCATAAGGACGGTGTGCCGCAGTTAAAGTCTGATCCTTATGGGAATTTCTGCGAATTGCGGCCAAATACAGCCTCAATTGTCTGGGATATCAACCAGTTCCAGTGGAGTGATGAGGCGTGGCTGGCGCAGAGGGCGAAGACCGATACGAAGGAACTGCCCATGTCCATCTATGAAGTCCACCTCGGTTCCTGGATGCGCAGAGAAATTGAACGGGACGAGAATGGAAACGATATCATTGGCTCAGAATTTTACAACTACCGTGAGATTGCCGTGAAACTTGCGGAATATGTGAAAATGATGGGGTATACTCATATAGAAATCATGCCGATTATGGAACATCCGTTGGATGCCTCCTGGGGGTATCAGGTGACGGGATATTATGCGCCAACCAGCCGCTACGGTACGCCGGATGATTTCATGTATTTCATGGACTATATGCACAATCAGGGAATCGGGGTTATCCTCGACTGGGTACCGGCCCATTTCCCGAGGGACAGTTTCGGACTGGCCTGCTTTGACGGGACCTGTGTTTATGAGCATAAGGATCCGAGACAGGGTTCCCATCCTCACTGGGGCACCCTGATCTACAATTACGGCCGTCCGGGCGTCAGCAACTTCCTGATTGCCAACGCACTGTTCTGGGCGGATAAATACCATGCCGACGGAATCCGTATGGATGCGGTGGCTTCCATGTTGTACCTTGACTATGGCAAGAATGATGGGGAGTGGGTTCCCAATATTTACGGAGGCCATGAAAATCTGGAGGCTGTCGATTTCCTGAAACATTTAAATTCCGTTTTCAAAGGAAGAAAAGACGGGGCCATCCTGATTGCGGAGGAGTCTACCGCATGGCCTGAAATCACAAAGAACGTAAAGGAAAATGGACTTGGTTTCGATTATAAATGGAATATGGGCTGGATGAACGATTTTACCGGCTATATGCAGTGTGATCCGTATTTCAGGAAACACCATTACGGCGAGTTGACGTTCAGTATGCTCTATGCTTACAGCGAGAATTTTATCCTTGTACTGTCGCATGACGAGGTGGTTCACGGAAAAGGTTCGATGATAGGCAAGATGCCGGGCGATACGCTGGAGAGGAAGGCGGAGAATCTGCGGGCGGCTTATGGATTTATGCTGGGCCATCCCGGAAAGAAGCTTTTGTTTATGGGGCAGGAGTTTGCTCAGGTCCATGAATGGAATGAGAATGCAAGCCTCGACTGGAATATTCTGGAATTCCCGGTTCATAAACAGATGCAGGATTATATCAGAACCTTAAACCGGCTCTATAAAGAGCAGCCGGCGCTCTCCAGACTCGATTACGAGCCGGAAGGGTTTGAGTGGGTCAACTGCACCGACTCTCAGGACAGCATCGTTGTATTTTTAAGAAAGACGAAGAAGCCGGAAGAAACTCTTCTCTTCGTGTGCAATTTTGATACGGTTCTTCACGAGAAATTCCCTGTGGGCGTACCGTTTGCAGGAAAATATAAGGAAATTTTAAACAGTGACGCCGTTGAATTCGGCGGAGAAGGCCGCATAAATCCGAGAGTGAAACCGTCGAAGAAGGCGGAGGCGGATGAGCGGCCGGATTCCATCGAGATTACGGTTGCGCCGCTTTCTGTTATGGTATTTGCGTGTACGCCGTCAGAGGCGAAAGCCGGAAAGAAGGCAGCAGGCGCGAAATCGACTGGAGCCAAAGCAGCCGGAGCCAAAAAGACGGCGAAGGCAGCAGGTACAAAGGCAGCAGGCGTAAAAGCCGCAGGTACAAAAGCTGCCGGAAAAAAGAAAACAGCAGGTACAAAAGCCGCTGTTAAGAAAACGGCTGAAACTGCCAAAGTGACGGCAGGAGACGAGAAGGCGGAAAAGAAAGAAGAAATGAAGGCGGAGAAGCCGGCAGAGAAGAAAGCGGAGGCCGGGGCGAAGAAGCCTGTAGAGAAGAAGGCAGAGCCAGAGGTGAAGCAGCCTGTAGAGAAGAAAGCAGAGCCAGAGGTGAAGCAGCCTGTGGAGAAGAAGACAGAGCCAGAGGCGAAACAGCCTGTGGAGAAGAAAGCAGAGCCAGAGCCGAAGCAGCCTGCGGAAAAGAAAGCAGAATCCGAGTCGAAGCAGTCAGCGGAAAAGAATGCAGAGCCAGAGTCGAAGCAGTCTGCGGAAAAGAAAGCAGAATCTGAGCCGAAGCAGTCTGCGGAAAAGAAAGCAGAATCCGAGACGAAGCAGCTTGCAGATAAGAAACCGAAGGCGGCTCAGATAGCCGACAAGAAACCGGAGACAAAGCAGCTTGCGGACAAGAAGCCAAAGGCGGCCCAGATAGCCGACAAGAAACCGGAGACGAAGCAGCTTGCGGACAAGAAGCCAAAGGCGGCTCAGATCGCTGACAAGAAACCGGAGACGAAACAGCTTGCGGATAAGAAGCCGAAGGCGGCTCAGATAGCCGACAAGAAGCCGGAAACGAAGCAGCTTGCGGATAAGAAACCAAAGGCGGAACAGATAGAAGATAAAGAGCCGAAGACAAAACAGCCTGCAGATAAGAAGTAGAAAGCTGAATGGTCCGGGGCTGAAAAACGGGAGGCAGCGCAGGCCGGGGAGTCAATCCGGCTGCCGCTGCTTTTGCGGAAAAATCCGGAGTCTGGTAAAAAAGAAATCATATGGAGGAGACAGAAAAAGAATGATATTATATGCTGCGTCCGCCTGGCTGTCCCAGATATCTCTGGCAGTGCTTCAGCCAGAGGAATCTCTGGCAGCGCCTCAGCCGGGAGAGTCTCTGGCAGCGCTTCAACAGGAGGTACAGGAAAATTTAGAGCAGTTGAAACCGAATGTGATGCTTGAGACGATAAAAGGGTGGATTCCGGGGCTGATCGCTTTTGGAATCAAAGTCCTGATTGCACTCGTTATCTTTGGTATCGGGTCCAGAATCATCAAGCTGATTTATCGAATGCTGAACCGTTCCTTCCAGCGAATGGATATGGAGATCAGCCTGAGAAAATTCCTGCTTTCGGTGTTTAACGCCGCGATGTACTGCCTTCTGGTATTTATCATCGCAGGCCAGATTGGTATAAATTCCGCGTCAATTGTAGCGCTTCTCGGCTCAGCCAGTATTGCGGTCGGTCTTGCGGTGCAGGGAAGTCTGGCAAATTTCGCGGGCGGTGTGCTGATACTTTTGATGAAACCATTTCGCGTGGGGGACTATATCATTTCCCAGGATGGGGAGGGAACGGTCCATACAATTGGCCTTGTATACACGGTTCTGACGACGGTTGACAACAAACAGGTAGTCATTCCCAATGGCACGCTGTCCAATTCTCCGCTGACGAACGTGACTGCGATGGAAAAACGGCGGATTGACATTTCTGTAGGGATCGGTTATGGATCTGATTTGAAGAAGGCCAAGGCAATTCTCGAGGATATTTACCACAGCAATCCGGAGATAATGAAGGAAGAACCGATAGATATTTTCGTAGATAATTTGGGAGACAGCTCAGTGACGATCGGAGGACGCGGCTGGGTCGCTACCGATAAATACTGGACTACAAAATGGGCGATAACGGAAGAAGTAAAGCTGCGCTTCGATAAGGCGGGAATTGAGATTCCGTTTAACCAGCTGGACGTTCATGTGAAAAATGAGATTCCGATGATGCAGTCCCAAGAGGGGAAATAACGCCTGGAGCAAAATGACATCCGAAGCGAGTAAGTATCGTTCAGGAAAGTAAATATCTGTAAATAAAATCATGGCCGGGCAGGTGAAAAATGGGAAGTTTTTCATCTGTCCGGCCATTTTGTTACCGGCAGGCTGCACATTTAACGCAAAGTCTGCCGGTGAGGCAGTAACGCGTGCGCAAGGCACTTTTGTTACCACTTATTAAGAGGTGATAGTGACTTACTGAATCTCAAAATCCACAGAAATCTGTGCAGTGATGGTGAGCTGACCTGGTTCTACTGCCATGGGGGCTGCCTCCAATGCATCCTCTTTGGCTGCCGAGTAGTTTTGGTAGCCGGTATAGCGGGCCTGCTGATTAGCTGTAAATTCTTCCACCTTGACAACCGGACCCAGGATACAGCCGCTGGCCTGGGCCAGCGTGTTCGCTTTTACCTTTGCAGCTTCAATGGCGCCGCTTAATGCCTGCTGATAGCTGGTGTCATACTGGCTGGACAGATAGGTTACATTCTGGATATTGTTGATGCCGGCCTCAACACAGGAAGAGAGAAGTTCTCCTGTCTTGTCGATGGGGATGTCGGATACAGTGATGTTAGTCTGCATCTCATAACCGGTAATGGTTCTGCCTGAATTCCAGTCGTAAACCGGGTTCAGCCCGTAATTGGACGTCTGGATTGACTGCTGCTCAATTCCGGTACCCTTCAGAAATGTAATGACAGTGGCTAAATCCTCTGCGTTCTTTTCCTGACACGATTTGGCGTCTGCGGCCTGAGTAGACACTGCAAATACGATTTCCGCAATATCGGGTGTGACCTTTACTTTTTCAACAGCCTGAACAGTGATGACTTTTTCAGCCACGGTTTCTACCTTAAATGTATCCGAAACCGGCTGAGATGATGCTGCCTGTGTGCAGCCTGTGAGCCCTAAAATAACGGCAGCCGCCAGAAGGGCTGTGGTATTTCCTGCTATATTTCTCATAATCTGTCTCCTCCTTTGTTAGTCTATTGTACTGGAAATATCCATTTTATGTATTTCTTTTCTCTTAACATTACGGGTCAAATTGTTTAAAAACACTTGATTCCATTTTCCTGTTATGGTATAGTGAAAAAGAATTTATTGGAAACGTTACCGACACCGTTACCGGAACACTGGGGCGGCCGGTGGCATTTGAAAATGAAAGGTAAAAAAGGAGAACGATGATGAGGGAATGTGGTGTGCTGCTTCCGGTTGCGAGCCTTCCGTCCAGGTACGGGATTGGGGCATTTTCAAAGGAGGCATATGATTTTATTGATACGTTAAAGGAGGCGGGGCAGAAGTACTGGCAGATTCTGCCGCTGGGACCGACCAGCTATGGGGACTCGCCCTACCAGTCTTTCTCGGCATTTGCAGGGAATCCTTACTTTATCGACCTGGATCAGCTTGTAAAAGAAGGGCTTCTGACTGAAGAAGAGTGCGAGGCGGCTGATTTTGGAGAGAATCCGAGAGATATTGATTACGGAAAGATTTATGTGAACCGGTTTCCACTTTTAAAGACCGCGTATGAGAGATGGATTTCGGAAGGCCATACGGCGGAAGAGGCAGTGGATTCTCTGTGGGCGGAGACGGCGGAATACTGTTTCTATATGGCAGTTAAGAATTCTTATGAGGGAAAGAGCTGGGCGTACTGGGATGACGGAATCAGGCTCAGAACTCAGGAGACCATGGAACAGCTTCAGAGCGAACTGAAGGCTGAGATTGGATTTTACGCATTTCTTCAGATGAAATTTGAGGAGCAGTGGGAGGCGTTAAAGGCGTACGCTCATGAAAATGGGATCCGCATTATCGGTGATATCCCCATCTATGTTGCATTCGACAGCGCGGACAGCTGGTCCCATCCGGAACTGTTCCAGTTCGACGAAGAGGGCAGACCGGTGGCAGTAGCAGGTTGTCCTCCCGATGGCTTTTCCGCCACGGGCCAGCTCTGGGGAAATCCGTTGTACCGCTGGGATTACCATAAGAAGACGGGGTATGAGTGGTGGCTGAGAAGAATGGAGTACAGCTTCCGCCTCTATGATGTGGTGCGGGTGGATCATTTCCGCGGTTTTGACGAGTACTATTCTATTCCGGCGGGGAGTGAGACTGCGATTCATGGTACCTGGGAGAAAGGGCCGGGAATCGACATTTTTAAGAAAATGCAGGAAAAATTCGGTCAACCGGATATTATCGCGGAGGACTTAGGATTTCTGACGCCTTCGGTGCTGAAGCTTGTGAAGGACACGGGATTTCCGGGGATGAAGGTGCTGGAATTCGCTTTTGACTCAAGAGAAGAGAGCGACTATCTTCCGCACAACTATTCACCGAACTGTGTCGTCTATACGGGAACTCACGATAACAATACGATTCGCGGCTGGTATGAGGACTTAAACCCCGAGGATAAGGCATTTTCCGTGGAATATATGGGAAATGGCCATACCCCGGAGGAGGAGATTCACTGGGATTTCGTGCGCATGGCTCTCTCCAGCGTGGCCAATCTTGCGGTGATCCCTCTTCAGGATTATCTGGGTCTGGGCGTGGAGGCCAGAATCAACGAGCCGTCCACACTGGGTAAGAACTGGAGATGGAGGATGCTTCCAGGTGAATTCACGAAAGAACTTGCCGGAAAATGCCGCAGACTTGCCAGGATTTACGGAAGGCTGTCTTAAGAAGAGGAAATGATATGGCTGATGTCAATATAAAAGATATAGCGAGAATCTGTGGCGTCGGCGTCAGCACCGTGTCACGGGCTATCAATAATCATCCGGATATCAACCCGGAGACGAAGGAAATGATTATGCAGGTGATAAAGGAGCATAATTATATTCCAAATAACAGCGCCCGCAATTTAAAACGGACGGATTCGAAGGCGGTGGCGGTCCTGATAAAAGGGATCAGCAATCCATTTTTCGGCAGGATGTTTCCTGTGCTTGAGGAGGAAATCAGGAGAAATAAATATGATTTTATCGTGCAGCGCGTGGAGGCCTACCAGGATGAAGTCGATGTGGCACTGGAACTGGTGAAGGAAAAGAAGCCGAGGGGAATCATTTTTATGGGAGGCTATTTTTCCCACAGTCCGGAGAAATTAAAGCAGCTTACGGTCCCCTGCGTGCTCTGCACCAGCGGAACAGCGGATTATCAGGAAGAGATTCCGCTCTACTCGTTTGTGTCGGTGGACGATCGGGAGGAAAGCTGCCGAATGGTCCGCCATCTATGCAGCTTAGGACATCAGAGAATTCTCTTTCTCGGCGCCACGGCTGACGACGAGAGCATCGGACGGCTCAGGCTGGAAGGGTATGAGAAGGCGCTGAAGGAATATGGGCTGGAAATGGATCAGAAACTCTGCATTTTTTCCGAAGATCCGGAAGCGTGCTACACCATGGAAAATGGTTATGCCATGATGAATCGGGTGCTTAATGAGAAGCGATGTGATTTCACGGCAGTGTACGCCATATCGGACAGCATTGCGATCGGGGCCTGCAAGGCGATTTTTGAACATGGCTTCCAGATTCCGGAGACATTTTCCGTGGCCGGATTTGACGGGCTTGACATTGCCCATTTCTACAATCCCTCCCTGACTACCATGCGTCAGCCGGTGGAAGAGATGGCAGAGGCGGCGATCACGATTCTTTTTGATATTATCCAGAATCAGGCTGCGCCCCGGAAACGGATTTTTGAGGCGGAACTGGTAAAAGGCGATTCCACGGCTGAAAGAAATGTCATTTCCGTTTACAATGTATGACGGCCATGGTAAAATAGAAATCAGAGAGAGTCTGTAAGAAAACGGTCGATAAAATGCCTTAGTAAAAGCGACGAAAGAAGAGGCGCGCTGGAAATTGATTTTTGTTCAATACCATCTTAACTGAGGTGATTTTTACGGTCTGCACCGGTGTTCATGGAAAAATTTACCAACTAATGTCTGCGGTGAAATATGGTAATATACTCCTATGTAAAATTAAGAGGAGGGAAGACATTGAGAGGACTACGGTGGGATTACGACCTGCAGGAAAGAATTTATCGGTTTATTGTGGGGTTTGTTTCAGAGAATCTATATTCTCCAACCATACGCGAGATATGTGACGGGGTAGGAAAAAATTCTACAGCTACTATCAGTCTTTATCTGGAAGAGTTGGAGGATACGGGGCGGATTCGTCTGGGACATGGGCCGAGAACGATTAAGCTGATAGGCTACAAAATTACAAAGGGTTGAAAAAAGACGGCGGATCAATGGAGTATCTGCCGTCTTAAGTGAATGATGACGGTAAGTTGCGCGAAGAGTGTGCAGGTTACCGTTTTTGTTATATTCAGATGCTATTCTGATGCTATTCAGATGCTATTTAGATACGATTGCCGGGCTGCCGGGATTAATCAGGCTGCCCCGCCGGTTTCCGCCGGAGCTTCCGGAGCCGTTTCAGCCGGTGGTTCCTCCTCGACATTCTGCCCTTCCGGATTAATCGTGACCCGCACCTCGTTGCCGATCAGATCTTTGGCACAGATGGTCAGATTCTCATTCTGCATATCGAAGGTTACGATTCCGGTGCTTCTGTCGATGGACAGAGGAAGGATCTGCGGGGTATCTTCGTCGCAGGCGTAAATACTCGAATAGTCTATGCCGGACTGGGAATCCTCTAATCGGAAGGAAAGAACGTTATCTTCCAGGATGGTATCCGTAATTGCAGGCGGCGCGTCATCCAGAATATTGATCGATTCATAAAAAATATTGCGCATCTGGTTGATGGAGGCAAGTTCCACCTCCAGACTGCCGTTGGAGTTTAACACTGCCGTATACGTTTTCGAGCCTGTTTTCGTGATCTCCACCGGGTTGCCATCCAGTGTCAGGATCGGTTCTTTGATAGGAAGAAGGGACTTTACCTTCAACTCTATGGTAGTGGAAATGAAATCGGAGGTTTCTCCGATTGTTACGGATCCCTTCGGCCGCGCCGTGACAAGGACGAAAATCAGACTGTTGACTACAATAAATGGAATGATATAGAACAGGAGGACCGTCATGAAGTCACTCCGCCCGGAATTGTAACGATAACCGGAGTTCCCCTTTTTTCGGTTCTGCCTGGAATAGTTGTTGTATTGGCTCATAGCTGTCAATATGCCTCCTCTTGTTTTTTGCGTTTCTAAGCAGGTTACTGTCCACACCACACGGGACTTCCGGGGAGATGCATCCCCATATCCGGAAGTCCCATGTGGTGTGAACAGTAATCTTAGCATATCAGAAAAAATGCTTTCTTACAAGATTAACTGTTAAATCGTAATAATTTGTGGTAATATATTAAGAAAGAGGACACAGGAAATCAAAGGAGATGCCATATGGTTGAGAAGGCCGCAGCATTTGCGATGAAGGCCCATGATGGGGCTTTCCGGAAGGGGACGACGGTTCCCTACATCGTCCATCCGCTGGAGACGGCGGTAATCGTTTCGATGATGGAGGACGATGAGGAGTTAATCTGCGCCGCCCTGCTCCATGATGTGGTGGAGGATGCAGGGGTGACAGAGGAGCAGCTTGAGGCAGAATTTGGACATCGGGTGACTGGCTGGGTGATGGAAGAGACAGAGGACAAGTCTAAGAGCTGGAGAGAACGGAAAGCGGCAACCCTGACCCACTTGGAGACAGCTTCACGCGAAAGCAAAATCCTGATTCTAGGGGACAAGCTCAGCAACCTGCGGTGTACGGCAAGGGACTGTCTGGCAATCGGAGACAAAATCTGGGATCGTTTTAATGAGAAGAGGAAGTCAGAACATGCCTGGTACTATACCGGTGTGGCGGACCGGATCGGAGACTTGAAGCAGTATCCGGCGTATCAGGAATATGTGTTCCTCTGCAGACAGGTATTTTATGAAAATGGAAAGTGAGACAGGGCAGTGCCGGAGAT
>CAUEKH010000002.1 GCA_959018155.1 uncultured Hungatella sp. | reverse complement strand
TTTCTAATCTGTTTGTGATGCCAAAGGGAAAATGCAATGGATAAATAACAGATAAAATAGCGGATTAAAATAAGACTAAAAAACAGCATTCTCACTGTCAAAGTGAACATGCTGTTTTTTAGTAAAAGGTATCTGTGCAGAAATGCAGGATAATTCAGGCTGATACAGTATCAGAGAGCATCCTGTTTCGGCTGGTTTGAAAGGGAGAAGTACTTTTTCCACCCACCATTCTTAAAGAGCATAATCATTTCATGAGTCAGGCTGACGTTGGTGTAGTCGCCGGGGATATCTTCGGGTTTCAACCAGACGGCTGTGGATAACTCTGTCTCATCGAGATGGATTTGTGGAGAACCATCCAACTCTGCGAAAAATCCCACCAGCATGGAGTCGCTGAAGGCCCAAGGCTGGTTTTTGTAGTAGCGGATGTTTTTGACCTTTAAACCGACTTCTTCCATCACTTCCCGCTTTACGGTTTCTTCCAGGGTTTCTCCGAATTCGGTGTAGCCGGCTACCAGGGCGTAGCGGGTGTACTCGCGGCCGGCGTATTTTGTCAGGAGGAGTTTTTCTCCGTCGATGACGGCTACGATGACGGCGGGAGCCAGCTTTGGGTATGTGGTATTGCCGCAGGAGGTGCAGACCATGGCCCGCTCTTTGCGGCTTTTTTTCATGGGATGGCCGCAGCAGCCACAGAAGCGGTTACTCCGGTAGAAACGGTGGAGTTCATTTCCGTTGGCGGCGGCGAATGCGGTCCACATCGGTTCCATTTCACGGATAACGGAGGTTTTATAGAAGGCGAGGGTCTCGTTTTCCTGGAGAGTGAGAGAGTTCTCGTCGATTAAGTAATATTCCCGGGAGTCGATGGAGAATAAGTAGTCGCAGCATTGTAAGGCCTGTTCGGCCTGATTTTCTAAATTACGGAAACGGGGGATGTTGAGCTCGTCAATGTGGTTGAGCAGGATGGAACCATCTTTGAGGTAGAAAAAATAACTGTCAGGGGCTGGCGTTTTTATGTGAAACTCATTGTGGAACCGATGAGGGGAGATTTCCTGAATCATGGTTGAAAATCCTTCTTTCTGCATAAATTTAATTCATTATTAAACACTATTTCAAGAAATCATATCAGATGGTACAGGGAAAGTCAAGGTAGCTGTTTACACTGTTTGAGGCCATGAGGCGGGTAAGGCGATTGCGGGAAATGACAGCTTTATAAGCCTTAGACAGCGCGAATCGGCGTGACTTAGCGTGAATCAGCAACGGTCAGACAGAGGGAAAGCGAGATATTTTCCAGGGGATATTTACATCTGTGAAAGTACAATATATACTGAATATAACTGGATGGTTATGATCCGGAAACAGGCTGGTTAATGAAATATATGTTAATGAAATAGATTCGGGGTGGTTATCTGAATTGATTTAAAGGAGGGAACGCAGGCTTATGAAGAATGAATCGGAAGTCATACATTCGTTATCGCTTCCAGCCGGGTTAAGTCAATGGATCGATGATGTGGTAAGGGATCTTCCATCACCGGAATGGCAGGATTTTTACAGAGCGCAATTAGCTGATAAAATATTACGCATTTTTTCCGGTTATATGGCGGAAACTTCTGATTCTCAATTATCAGAAGCGCAAACGCTGCGGGAGATAGGATATGTTACCGAAGTTCAGGAACAGATAAAAAATGAACTCGCCGGGAAAACAGCGTACGAAAACAGCAGACTTTGGAAAATACCATTACGCATATCAGTTATTTTCCTGATTATTGGCTGTTTTAGTTTTCCTCTGCTTCCCTACATTATTTCTAACTACGGCAAATTTTCTTTGCTTAAGAATCTTCAGGATTCTATTATAGGGATGTTCGTTTCTGTAATTGGCCTGATTTCTTGTTTGTTGATTTCATATTATTTGAAAAAGAAGTACAATTAGGGGAAGAGTACAACAGGGCTGACGCATTAAAAAATCACTGCGTCAGCCCTGTTGATGTTTGGTGAAAATGAAAGCTTAATTAAATACAAAGCCGTCCGGCATAGCCCGGAATTATGCGTTCAGGAATCCGGCCCGCACCAGCGTTTTCCGAATCCGTCCTCCGATTAAAACAGCCAGTATCGTGAGTATGGTATCTTTTGGTATAAATGCGGTCATGGAATAGACAAATACGGCCTTTACGGACATATTTCCGGCCAGAGCCGCCCACTGGAGGCCGCCGGCAGTCTCGTTAATGATCAGGCCGAGTATGGCACAGGCGATCACGATGACACTGTTTGTCAGCCGGGAAGCGGACTTTGGACGTACGCCGCAGAGAAGAACCATGATGGGCCAGGACCAGATATAGCCGCCTGTGATATTTAAAAGAACACTGAGACCACCATTAAAACCGGCGAAAATCGGAAGTCCTACGGCGCCTAACAGGATATAGGAGAGTATGGCGAAAAAGCCAAGCTTCCAGCCGAGAACGGCGCCGATCAGCGCGATGCCGAAAACCTGAATCGTGATGGGCATCCCTGTCGGCATGGGGAGAGAGATCTGGGATATGACCGCCATGGTGGCCGCTGACATTCCGGTTATGACGATTTCTTTTGTGGTGAGGCCTTTTCTGGCCGTCTGTTGAACTGGTATTGTACTCATAATATGAAAACCTCCGGTATCTTTATTAAATTCTTTATGTATAAATTTGATGAGAACAGAGTATCATAGACTTCACGGTTTGTCAACCAAAAATAAAAATGGGTTGACAATTGCAAAATAAAAAGGTTTACCATTCATAAAACAGGAAAAGGTCAGCAATACCCAGATAGAGTCCCCCATCTCCCGGGTCTTTCAGGGATTCTGTTGACAGCCGCCCCCCTTTGTGATTAGATTAAATAAGAATGAGGGCTTGGAAAGCCGGAGACGGGGAGGTTCTGATGGAGAGAATTTTAATTGTAGAGGATGAAGTGAAAATCAGGGAGGAGTTGAGTACGGCTCTGGAGAAGAAGGGGTATTCCTGCAGTACCGTTGAAAATTTTCACCATGTGGCGGAGCAGATCGCAAGAGAGGCGCCGGATTTGGTGCTGATGGATTTGAACCTGCCGGTGCAGGATGGATTCTCTATCTGCCAGGAAGTACGCAAAACCCAGGATGTGCCGATTATTGTGGTAACCAGTTCGGACAGCGATTTGGACGAGCTGATGAGCTTAAATTCGGGAGCCGACGATTTTATCACAAAGCCGTATAATATGCACATCCTTCTCGCCCACATCTCCACCGTCCTAAACCGCACCTATGGAAAAAGGAGAAATCTGGTGTTAAATCATAAGGGCTTATCCCTCGACGTCCTGAAAGGTAAGGCTTCTTATCAGGGGAAAGAGGTGGAACTGACAAAAAATGAACTGGGGATTTTAAAGATCCTGATGGAAAATGCCGGAACCATTATTTCCAGAAATGATCTGATTTGCCACCTCTGGGAGATGGAAGAGTTCGTCGAGGACAGCACGCTGACCGTGAACATCAACAGGCTTAGAAAAAAACTGGCCGAACTGGGGCTGGAAGAGTATCTGATCACGAAACGGGGAATGGGGTATCTGGTATGAAGATTACAGAGTATATCCGGGATCACTGGATTGCTGTCTGGATTACGCTTCTGACAGCATTTTTAACCGGCCTGTTCCTCTTACTGATGGGGACGGAGATGCCGGTGATAGCTGCGGTGGAGATCCTTTTCCTGGTTGGAAATACGGTGTGCGGAATCTGGGACTGCAGCCGCAAAAAAAGGTATTACGACGAGGTGCAGCAGGCGTGGGACCAGCTGGATGAGAAGAATTATCTGACGGAAATCCTTGCGGCGCCGGGGTTTTACGATGGAAAGCTGCTGTATGAGACTCTGAAAAAGAATGAGAAATTCATGAATGATGCCCTGGTCAGACAGCAGCAGGAGATTATTGAGTACAGGGAGTATATTGAGACCTGGAGCCATGAGATCAAGACGCCCATTGCCGTGGCGCGGCTGATTATAGAAAATAACAGAAATCCCATCACCAGCAGCTTGGAAGAAGAGACGGCCAGGATTGAGGCGTACGTGGAACAGATGATTTATTTCAGCAAGAGCGGCAGTTTGGAAGGGGATTATCTGATCCAGCCGATCCATGTAAAGCGGCTGATTTTAAATGCCATTTCCAAAAACAGAAAGATGATGGTGGAAGCAGGGATCCTGCCGAAGCCCGGGAACCTGGATTACGAGATACTGACCGATGGAAAATGGATGGAATTTATTCTCGGCCAGCTGATTTCCAACTCCGTGAAATACCGGGATCCGGAGAAAAAAGCCTGGATTTCCTTCGATGCGAAGGAGGAACCGGGCGGGATGTTAGCGGTGACGGTGGCGGATAATGGAATCGGTATTCCGGAAAAAGATATTTCCCGTGTGTTCCGGAAGGGATTTACAGGGGAAAATGGCCATACCCACCAGAAATCTACGGGGATGGGGCTGTATCTCTGCCAGAAACTGTGTGATAAAATGGATATCCGCCTGGAAATCCAGTCGAAATGGGGAGAGGGGACGGCCGTCACCTTTCACGTAAAACGTAAAATGTAACGGAATAGCCAAAAAGAACGAGATACAGGAAAAACATTGCTGATGGAGTTGCGGCAGTGTTTTTTTTGATATCCGCTAATATTACAAAAATGTAATCTATCTGTTATGCAATTAAATGGAAGAGGCCATTTTCCTGTGATAAACTGATGTCATCAACCAAAACAGAGATTGAGAAAGGGGATTGCGGCAGATGAGTTCAATTTTAACAGTCAAAAGTCTGGAGAAATTTTACAGGAATAAAGGAAGCCTGACAAAGGCAGTCAATAAAATCAGTTTTGAGGTGGAAAAGGGAGAGTATCTGGGAATCATGGGAGCCTCCGGAAGCGGGAAGACGACGCTTTTAAACTGTATCTCCACCATCGACCGGGCGACGGCGGGCCAGATCCTCATTAACGGGAAAGATGTGACGAAAATGAGGGCGAAAAGGCTTGCGGAGTTTCGCCGGGAGGAACTGGGATTTATTTTTCAGGATTTTAACCTTTTAGATACGCTGACCGGGCGCGACAATATCGCTTTGGCGCTCTCCATCTGTGGAGTGCCGGTAAAACAGATAGGGGAGAAAATCGCGGAGACGGCGGCGGATTTGGGGATTGAGGAGATTCTCGACAAGTATCCTTATGAAATGTCGGGAGGGCAGCAGCAGAGGGTTGCCTGCGCCAGAGCCATTGTCACGGAACCGTCCCTGATTTTGGCTGATGAACCTACCGGGGCGCTGGATTCCCGTTCCGCGGGAATGTTTCTCGACTGCTTAAAACTTTTAAATGAGAAGAAGGAAGCTACTATCCTGATGGTCACCCATGACGCATTTACAGCCAGCCATTGCAAGCGGATCCTGTTTTTAAAGGATGGGAAGATTTTTAATGAGCTGGTGCGGGGGGACGTTTCAAGAAGAGACTTTTTCGACCAGATTATGCGGGTGGTATCGCTGTTGGGAGGTGATAAGGGCCATGTTATTTAAGAAAAAAGGAGTGAACAGAACGCTGCGGGAGCTGGCGGTTAAAAATGTCAGAAAGAGTGCGGAGGATTACCTGATATATTTCTTTACTCTTACGTTTGCAGTGAGCCTGTTTTATACATTTAACTCTATTGAAGAACAGTTCATGGCGCTGGAACTTCCGGACACCTATAATTTTCTCGCGGCTGCGGAGAGTGTTATGATGGCGTGTTCTGTGCTGGTCTGTCTGATTATCGGATTCCTCATTATTTACTCCAACAGCTTTCTGATGAAGCGCAGGAAACGGGAATTCGCGGTTTATGGGGTTCTGGGGATGGAACAGAAGGATATCGGCCTTCTGCTGGCAAAGGAGACGATACGCGTCGGCGGATTTTCCTTAATCTGCGGTCTGCCTCTGGGAGTTGCGGTTTCCCAGCTTCTGGCCCTCGTTACGACGAGGCTGGCAAATGGGAGCGTTGAGAAATACAGGTTCGTATTTTCTATAAAAGCGGTTTTTGCCTCGGTTTTATTCTTTGTACTGATTTTTGTGGTGGTTCACATTTTCCGCCTCCGCGAGATAAGGAAAATGAAACTGATTGATTTGCTTCAGGCGGATCGAAAGAATGAGGAAATCGGGGAAGGCAGAAAAGCGGGTGTCCTCTTGTGTCTGCTGGCTCTTGTTTTCATAAGTATTGGCTATGGAGTCATTTTCCACTGGAATTCATGGGAAATCTTTAAGGCGGCCGCTGTATCCGGAGGTTTCATTATCTTTGGTACGGTTCTGTTTTTCCTGTCTGCCGCCGCTGTCCTGTTTCGGGCAGTGAAAAAGAGAAAGGGATTTTATTACAGGAATCTCAATTCTTTTGTGGTGAACCAGCTGGGGAGCAGAATGAGAAAAGAGGGATTTTCTCTTGCGGTGGTCTGCGTTCTTATGTACTTATCCGTATCTGTGATGGGAACCGGCACCGGGCTGGGGCAGAGTTTTATCAAGGAAAAGTATCAGATGGCGCCTTTCGATTTGAGTGTTATTTATTACTATGACGGGGTTGAAAATCTCGATGATGCTGTAAAACGGGAGTCGGTTCGCGCTGTGCTGGGAGAACAGAAGGCAGAGGTGGCGCAGTATCTGGAAAAAACAGAGGAGATTACCTGCTATACCGACGAAGGCAACACCATGCAGCAGGTGTTCGGGAAGTACGAGAAGGAGACGGACCCGGAAAAAAGATGGTATGGGAGTGAACCGCTCTATCTGGTGGGTGTGGATGACTACAATAAAATGAGAGAGTTTTGTGGAAAACCACCTGTGACACTTGGGGAATCGGAGTATGCGTTAAACTATAACGAGCCGGAGACGGAGGAACTATTAAAGGAGTATTTATCTCAGAAAGAGACGCTGAATATTTCCGGGACAACCTTATCTTTGAAGGAAAATGGGTTATACCGGATGACAATTTACAACCGGAATGTGTATCTCGATATTGGAACGCTGATCGTCCCACAGAAGATAGCAGAGCAGAATAAACCGTTTATGAGCATCATGAACGCGATGATTGCCGGGGACAAGGCTATCGTCAACGAGGCTGTCCACAGGGATGAGCTGCGGATGAATGTGGGTGGATTCCTGTTTAACAGCCAGGAAGATCTGTTTATTGAGTTTTTGTCAAACCAGCTGATGCTTTCTTACCTTGGCATCTATCTTGGAATCACATTTTTAATCACAGCCGGCGCTGTGCTGGCATTGCAGCAGCTGACCCAGACTGCGGATAATGAAAAAAGGTATAAACTGCTGTATCAGCTGGGGGTCGACGCAGATGCCATGAGAAAAACGCTGAAAATGCAGCTGGGAATTTATTTTGGTCTGCCGTTTCTGGTCGCGGCCATCCACTCCGGAATCACCATGTACGGCGTTTATCAGGATGTTCCGTATCTGACTTCCAGGGATATTGCGCAGAACGTGTTATTTGCAGCCGGATTGGCGGTGGTTGTATACAGTATTTATCTTGTGACCACATATGCAGGCTGTAAGCGGATTTTGAAACTGTAAAAACAATGAAACAATGAAAAGGAGTACGAATGATGAAAAAGAAAATGATATTTGCTTTAATTGCCGCCGCAATTCTGACAGTCTGTGCGGGGTGTTCTAAGAAGGCGGATACGCCGGATGTTCCGAAGGATTTATTTGCCAGTCTCGATACCGTTGATTTTGAGGGAAACCGGGTTACGGCGGATGTTCTTAAGGAAAATGATCTGACTGTGATTAATACATGGGCAACCTGGTGCGGGCCGTGTGTGGGCGAGATACCGGAGTTACAGGAACTTTCAGAGGAACTGAAACAGGAAGGGACGAAGGTCGCCATTAAGGGAATGGTGGCGGAGGATGGAGAAAAGGGGCTTCAGGCGGGGCTTTCAGAAAATGAGCGGACGCTTGTGAAGGAGGTTTTAAGCAAAACCGGCGCCACCTATCAGCAGCTTCTCGTCTCTGAGGACCTGGCCATTTCTGCCCTCAGCAGACAGGCGGGGTTCCCGACAACGTATTTTGTGGACAGCGAGGGACAGCTGGTCGGGGATCCGGTGATGTTTTCCCAGGATAAGGACGGCTGGCGCAAAGTAATTGAAGAGCGACTTAAGGAGGTAACCCATGAAAGCTAGATGGATGAAGAACCGGTGGGGACTTTCTGTGATGGCGGCCGGTTTCCTGTTTATGGCGATCGGGGTATACCGGCAGGAGGTCAATACGGTTTTAACGAAAGCAGTGGCAATCTGTCTGGAATGTATCGGAATCGGTTGAGGAGGCTGCGGGTATGGAAATAATCAGAAAATGGAAGAAAAATGCCAGGCTGACGGTTCAGATCTGTTTCACAGCTCTTACGAACGGCTATGTAAATGGCTATCTGCAGCGGACCATCTACCGGGGAACCGGGAAGAAATTCTGCGTTCCAGGGTTGAACTGTTACTCCTGTCCCGGCGCGCTGGGGGCCTGCCCCATAGGATCGCTGCAGGCGGTTTTAAACAGCCCTCATTATAAATTTTCATTTTATGTCATTGGTTTTCTGATGGCGGTGGGCGCGTTTTTCGGCCGCTTTGTCTGCGGCTGGCTCTGCCCCTTCGGTCTGTTTCAGGATTTGTTACATAAGATTCCGGTGTTCAGAAAGCTTAAGAAATCTCCGGGGGATCCTTATTTAAAATACTTAAAGTATGTGATACTGGCTGTCTTTGTTATCATACTGCCAGTTACAGTTACCAATATTGTAGGAGGCGGAACGCCATGGTTCTGCAAACTGATTTGCCCTTCGGGAACCCTGATGGGAGGGATTGTGCTGACTTCCTTAAACCCGTCCCTCCGGGCCGGGCTCGGGTTACTCTTTCGCTGGAAGGTCCTGGTGCTGATTTTAGTGGCGCTCTGGGCGATCAAGGTATACCGCCCGTTCTGCCGATATCTCTGCCCGTTGGGCGCGATTTACAGCGTGTTCAATCCCATCGCTCTGTACCGGTTTGAGATAGACAGGGATCGATGCACCGGATGTGGGGCGTGTAAGAGGGCGTGCCCCATGGATCTGCCGGTTTCTCAGAATCCGAATAACTTAGAATGTATCCGGTGCGGGAAATGCCTTCAGGCGTGTAAGAACCACTCTCTTCACAGCACATTTACAGGGAAAGAAAAGAACAGCGTAAAATAGCGAAATACAGAAATCATCAACAGGCATGACCGGCAGCGGCCTGCGGAACATAATAGTTCACGCGGCCCGCTGCTTTGTGTTATAATGAGAAATGTAGAGATATTTTTGGAAGAGAGTAACGCTGTAGAAAGAGTTCTGAGAGGAGGGATTTGCATGTACCAGTTGCTGATTGTGGATGATGAGGAAGATATCAGGCGCGGTATGGCCAGAGGGATCCCGTGGAACGACTGGGGATTTGAAGTTGCGGGCCAGGCGGAGAATGGTGAGGAGGCGGTTCGGATTATCGGGGAGAAGCATTTGGACGTTGTGCTCTCTGACATCCGTATGCCGAAGATGGATGGGATTGAACTGATGCAGTATTTACATGAGAACAATCCTGAGATTAAGATTATTATTTTGAGCGGATATAATGATGTGGAGTATTTGAACATGGCAATCCGCAACCAGGTGACGGAATATTTATTAAAACCTACCGATATTGACGAGTTCGAGGCGCTGTTTCACCGGCTGAAGGACCAGCTTGACGAGGAGGGGAGACGGCGGGAAGAACTGGAACTGCTGAAAGTATCGGCCAGGCAGAAACAGGAACTCTCCTACGACCGGATGTTAAGCAATCTTCTGGACGGCTATGTGGGCGGTGAGGAAGAGTATGAGTGGAAGCGGGAGATGGAGGCGTCCGGGATGGATTTTCACTGCTGCGCCATGGTGGTCTTAGATACGCGGCCCGGCGCGGCGGATGAGGGGGACAGCCACTATCAGCTGAAACAGCGGATTATCCGGTACTGTAATTCCAGGGAGATGGCGTGGAAGAAACATTTCTTTATGCACCGCGACGGCAAGGTAGTGGGAATCGTGTCCTTAAAGGGAAACTGTTCCGAGGCAGAGATAAAGGCGGTTTCCGACTGCATCCGTGAGATACAGGGGGAGATCGGAGATATCTACGGACTGGCCTTCCGGGCCGGGATCAGCAGTGTCTGCGGCAGCGAATCGGATTTTCCGGTGATATATAAAAAGACGGTGGAGACGGTTTCCAGCGGAGAACCGGATATCAATGCCAGCCGGAACAAAACGGGTCTTCTGGTATCCTCGATTCAGGAGTATCTGGACCAGGTTTACTGTTCGAATCTCGTTTCCTTGGAGGCCACCGCGGAACATTTCCGGAAGAATCCGGCTTATATCTCCAAGGTATTTAAGAAGGAGACGGGATTTAATTTCAGCGACTATATCACACAGAAGCGGATGGCGAAAAGCAAGCTTCTGTTAAAGGATATGTCCTTAAAGATTTATGAAATCGCGGAGATGACGGGATATGCCGATGCTTCGAATTTTATCAGGGTATTTAAGAAGCACTGCGGCATGAGCCCAAATGAATACAGAGGTTTGTGGGGCTGATGATTATGACCGGTAAAATAAAGGCAGTGTGGAAACAGCTCCGGGACTATATGGATAAGAGTCTGAGACGGCAGCTTGTATTCTATCTGATGGCAGGCGTGATACTTCCCCTGACAGTGGTCACGTCTGTCCTGTTTTTAAAGACGAGATATGAGATGAAAAATCAGGCGGTGAAAAATATCCGCCAGCAGGCGCTGGCCGCCGCCTCCCAGGTGGATGATCTGATTAATAACGTCCAGCTGACTTCGGATAAATTTGCTTACGACGAAGAACTGAGTGATCTGATTAACCAGGACTATACAGACCGGCTGACTGAAAAGCACAGCAATATTTATATGCTGAAGCACTATTTTGACAAGACGGACCCCAAGGGGAAGAGCGAGAGGCTGAGCGCCGTCTATACGAAGAAGGGCGAGGTCTTCAATTTTTTAGATCCCTATAACCAGGGAAATGATGTGAAGCGCAATATGGTGGGGCTGGGGGCCACCGACAAGAAAAAACTCTCTATGTTCTGGTGGTATCCGGTTCAGGATAATTTTCTGGTGAAGTCAAAAACGGGAAATACGAGAAGTGACCGTGTGGTCATCTGCGCCAGAAGAATTCTCCACCCCAACGCGGGAACGTGGCTCTATACCCAGTTCTTTGCCGTTGAGGAGGAGAAATTCCACCGGCTTTACAGCAGTTCGATTGCGGAAATGAACGGGATTGTCTATCTTGTAGATAAAAATGGCGGCCTGATCTCTTCGTCCGACGAGGAGGCCGTGGGCGCCGGCGCTGTTCCTGCCGGGATTTTAAAACTGGCGGCTCTGGCGGAGAAGGGGAAACACCAGGTAAAGTACGAGGATGAGAAGTATATTGTAGATTTAAGCTATTTAAAGAATGCCGACTGGGGGCTGATTACCATGGTGCCAGTCGGTATGGCCACAGCGCCGATCGACAGATTATACCGGGAGATTATCCTGGCTATGGTGGTCTGCGTTATCGCCTGTGTGGCAATTATCACGTGGATATCGAGACGTTTCCTTCAGCCGGTGGAAATCCTCGACGCCTCCATGAAAGAGGTGTATGACGGCAATATGGAGGCCTACGTGGCGCCTGATGCGTTCCACGGGGAGATCAAGAGCATGATGATCTATTATAATGCCATGCTGGTTCAGATTAACAATTATATCCGGGAACAGGTGGAGAGCGAGAAGAAAAAGAAGGAACTGGAACTGGAGGTTTTAATGGGGCAGATTAACCCCCATTTCCTCTACAACACACTGGAAAATATCGTATGGAAATCGAATGAGGTGGGACGGCCCGATATCGGAAGGATCGCCGCGTCCTTAGGCCGTTTATACCGGCTTTCCATCGGAAATGGAGAAACGATTGTGCCCATCCGGCAGGAGGTGGAGCACGTGATGGCTTACGTCAATATCCAGAAAAACCGGTACAAGGAGCGCGTGGAGTTCGACAGCCTGGTGGATTACGATCAGGTCTATAACTACGCCATGATTAAGCTGACCCTTCAGCCGGTGGTGGAAAATTGCTTTATGTACGGCATGGAGGGGATCGACCGGGTGCTGAAGATCCGGCTGGATATCCGGGAGGAGGCTTCCGTGATCCGCCTCCGTGTGGCGGACAATGGCTGTGGAATGACGAAGGGACAGCTTCGGGAGGTTCGGCGCCAGATTGAGAGCGGCCGCATACGATCCGAGGATCTGGTGGATAAGCGGCGGCGCAAAGGCACGGGAATCGGCCTTTACAGTGTGAAGGAGAGAATCGCCATTTATACAGGGTACAAGGACAGTGTCAAGGTGCTAAGTAAGGCGGGATTTGGCACCATTGTGGTAATCACGATCCCTAAAATACTGGTGAAAGACAAAAATAGCCAATAAAGGTAAAATTCCAACTATAGAAAACAGGCAAAATCCACGATACAATAAATTCATCAAATAAATCAGTTGGGAGGATTCACCATGATGAGAAAGAATTTAAAGCGTATGATTTCCCTGTCTCTCTGTGCTGCCATGGCAGTCGGTTCCCTGGCAGGTTGTGCCTCTAAGAATGAAAAGCCTGCAGAGACAACTACAAAAGCTGCGGCAGCTGAGACAACAACGGCAGCAGGAGGCGAGACAACAGCTGCAGAAGGAACAGCAGCGACGGACAAACCGTTTGAGGGCGTGAAGTTAAAATACGCGACAACCCAGACGGCAAGTACCGGTGAGGAGAACTTAAAGTTAATTGAACTGGTAAAGGAAAAAACCGGTATCGAGATCGAATTCTATGTAATTCCGAGCGCCAAGTCCGGCGAGGTGGACAAGACCTTGGTAAGCTTAATGGCTGGTGATGAGATTGATTTAATCTACAACACAAAGCCAGGCTTAAAGGCATTCTACAACGCAGGCGTGCTGGAGCCGATGAACGCTCTTGCTGAGAAGGCGGGCTACGATATCAAAGGCACCTTCGGCGATTACGTACCGGAGTTCGGCGGTGATGTATACGGTCTTCCGGCATTCTCCGATATCTGGATTACTTTATACAACAAGCAGATTTTCGATGACGCGGGAGTTGAATATCCGACAGCTGATGGCTGGACCTGGGAGAAATACATCGAGACGGCGAAGAAGCTGACCGATACCTCCAAGGGCATCTACGGTTCCTTAATGCTGGATTACGACTGCTACAACTATATGTACGCATTACAGAAGGGCTGGGAGCCATATAAGGCTGACGGAACAGCAAACTTCGATGACCCGTTATTTAAAGAGAGCTTGGAGTTCTACTACGGCCTTGGAAATACCGACAAGATTCAGCCTTCTATCCTTGAATTCAAGGCTTCCAATACACCGTGGAACGCATTTGCTTCTACTGGCAAGTACGGTATGTTCATGTGCGGCGGCTGGGTAACCTCCATCTTAAATCAGTTTGACAAGTATCCAAGAGACTGGAAGGTAGGTCTGCTTCCAATGCCTTATCCGGAAGGAACGGATCCTTCTACACTGACTGTTCCGGGCTGCTACGCAGTACCGACAACCAGCAAGAACAAAGACGCAGCATTCGCAGCAGCAGCCTGCATGGCAGAGAACCAGTACACACTGGGAATGGGCCGTGTTCCGGCAAGAGTTGACTTGACAGACGAAGAAATCTCAGATTACATCGAAAACTCTTTAGCAAAGCCATTTGAGTTCGATGGTCTTACTGTAGAAGACTTCAAGACAGCATGGTTTGACAGCAGCCGCAAGGCACTTTCTGAAAAAATCATCGGCGACGGCGACGCTTCTATTTCTCAGGCAATCATCGAGGAAGGCCAGCTTTACGGCCAGGGCGCTCAGGATATCGACACAGCCGTGACGAAGATTCAGGACAGAGCAAACAAGGCAATTGAAGAAGATAAGCAGTAATGTAGTCTGACCTGACGGGCAGTCCATTTGGGAAACCTAAGGGGCTGTCCGTTTTTTGCGCTCATTTTTCGGCTAATCTGCTTCTTCATCAATTCCTTTATGTAGCAAGTTCAACACGTCAACATGGAAAAAGAGGTGTGTATATGAAAAAGAATGGAAAAGTGAAACTGAAAACCTCCATTGCACAGAAGAAAGAGAACTTAACAGGCGCCATCTTTATCGCGCCGTATCTGATTGGCTACGTGATTTTCCAGGGACTTCCGTTTCTGATTGCCATGATTCTCGGCTTTACCAATGTGCGCTACATCAGTAAAATCAGTGAAGCGTCATTTATCGGGCTTGGCAATTTCGTCCGTATGTTCCAGGATGTAGACACCATGAAGGCGCTGGGACGGACGGGGCTTTACTCCCTGATCTATGTGCCACTTATCATGGTCTGCGGATTTATTATTGCCTACATGGTGAATAAGGGGATCCATTTTAAGAATTTAATCCGTTCCATGTTCTTCCTGCCTTACGTTTCGAACATGGTTGCGGTAGCGGTCGTATTTAAACTGCTGTTAGGCCCCGATGGACCGATTGTCTATCTGCTTCAGAGGCTGGGAAATGAAAACCCGCCGTATCTGCTGTACGGGTTGAATACGGCTCTTCCCACGGTCGTATGTATCGCTGTGTGGAAGGGAATCGGCTTAAACTTTATTACGTATTTAGCCGCGCTTCAGAACGTCTCGGTGGACTTGCTGGAAGCGGCGCAGATTGACGGAGCTTCCAAGTGGCAGAGAATTAAGAACATCGTGATTCCGATGATTTCTCCGACCACCTTCTTCCTGTTAATCAGCTCGGTCATCACATCACTTCAGAACTTTACCACCATCCAGGCCCTGACTGGAGGCGGCCCGGGCCAGGCGACGACGGTAATGTCCATCAACATTATCCGTACGGCGTTCACCAACTACCAGACCGGCTATGCCAGCGCCCAGGCGCTCGTCATGTTCGTCATCGTCCTGATTATCACCCTGATTCAGTGGCGCGGTCAGCAAAAATGGGTCAACTATTAAGGAGGAGGAACTATGGTTAAGAAAAATAAAAAAATGTCGTGGGTATGGACGATCATCTTAATCGTTATCGGCATTATCTGTATCTATCCTTTTTTATTCATGGTATCATCGTCCTTTAAGATCTCCGGAGATGTTCTTTCCAAGCCGCTGCAGCTGATTCCGGAGCAGATTATCTTATCCAACTATACGGACTTATTCGGGGACCCGTACTATGATTTCGGAAGATGGTATGTCAACACGGTCGTGATGACGGTGCTTACCATCGCGATTAAGCTGTTTGTCGTTTCAATTACGGCTTACGCGTTTTCCAAGATTAATTTTAAGGGAAGGGACTTAATCTTCCTTGTACTGCTTTCTTCCCTGATGATTCCCAGTGATATTATGCTGATTCCGCGGTATATCATTTTCCGCCAGATCCATATTCTCGATACGATGTGGTCCTTAATTCTGCCGGCTACCTTCGATATCTACTTTGTATTTATGATGCGGCAGGCGTTTATCGGGATTCCAAATGAGATCAGCGAGGCGGCCAGAATCGACGGCTGCAACCATTTTACCATCTACTCCAGGATTATCCTGCCGCTTGCGAAACCGTCGCTCGTGACCATGGTGCTGTTTACCTTCGTGTGGTCCTGGAACGACTATATGGGACCGTACATCTTCATTTCCAGCCTGGAAAAACAGATGTTGTCGGTTGGTATCAAACTGTTTACGGAGGGTACGGTAACAGACCCGGCGCTTCAGATGTCCGCGGCTTCTATCGTACTGATTCCGGTGCTGGTGCTGTTCTTCTTCTCACAGAAATACTTTGTGGAAGGCGTGAACTCTTCAGCGGTTAAGGGCTAATAGCAATTTAAAATTCAGATTCAAGAGGAGATTTGACAATGAGCGAGAATTACGGACGTGTAACGGTTCCCACAGATGTGGATATGATTGAGGAGACGAAGGAGATCGTAAACCGCTGGGGAGCCGACGCCCTCCGCGACTGTGATGGAACGAACATGCCGGATGAGTTAAAGTCGATGCCGGTAAAAATCTATTCCACCTACTATACGACGAGAAAAGACAATGCCTGGGCCGAAGCCAACCCGGATGAGGTTCAGCAGATGTATCTTATGACGGAATTCTATACGGCCATGGATGACGGAGAACTGAGAATTCCGGTTATGAAGCATTTATATGACCAGCAGTTAAAGCCCAATACGATTGATGACATCAAGCGCTGGTGGGAGGTGGTGGACCGTACAACCGGAGAGGTGGTCGCACCGTCAGGCTGGGATTACGACGAGGCTTCCATGGAGGTAGTCGTGAGAGAGCCGGAGCGCTACCATGACTACACGGTCAGCTTCCTGGCTTTTATCATCTGGGATCCGGTTCATATGTATAATTTCATCACAAACAGCTGGCAGAACGTGGAACATCAGATTACTTTCGATGTGAGACAGCCGAAGACACAGAAACATGTCATTGAGAAGCTGAAAAACTGGATGAAGGAGAATCCGGATACGGATGTAGTCCGTTTTACTACTTTCTTCCATCAGTTTACCCTGGTGTTTAATGAATACGCAAAGGAAAAATTCGTGGACTGGTTCGGCTATAGCGCCAGCGTAAGCCCCTATATCTTAGAGCAGTTTGAAAAAGAGGTGGGCTACCCGTTCCGGCCGGAATACATCATCGACCAGGGGTACCACAACAATACGAACCGGGTTCCTTCGAAGGAGTTTAAGGATTTCCAGAAATTCCAGCAGCGTGAGGTTGCGAAGCTGATGAAGGTCCTGGTGGATATCTGTCATGAAAATGGCAAGGAAGCCATGATGTTCCTCGGCGACCACTGGATTGGAACGGAGCCGTTTGGAGAGTATTTTAAAGAGGTGGGACTGGATGCCGTTGTGGGATCCGTGGGAAATGGAACAACCCTCCGGCTGATTTCCGATATCCCGGGTGTAAAATATACAGAGGGCCGGTTCCTCCCGTACTTCTTCCCGGATGTCTTCCATGAAGGCGGAGATCCGATTAAAGAGGCAAAGGTGAACTGGGTGACGGCGAGAAGAGCCATTTTAAGAAAGCCCATCGACCGTATCGGCTACGGCGGCTATTTAAAGCTGGCGCTTCAGTTCCCGGAGTTTATTGATTATATTGAGGAAATCTGTAATGAATTCCGCCTTCTCTATGAGAATGTAGGCGGTCAGACCCCGTACAACCATTTTACGGTCGGGGTACTTAACAGCTGGGGCCGGATCCGTTCCTGGGGAACTCATATGGTCGCCCATGCCATTGATTACAAGCAGACGTACTCCTATGCCGGAGTTTTGGAGGGCTTAAGCGGAATGCCCTTCGATGTAAAATTTATCAGCTTCGACGATGTGGCTGAGAATCCTGATGTGTTAAAGGAATGCAGTGTGATTATCAATGTCGGGGATGCCTATACCGCGCCAAGCGGCGGCAGCTACTGGCTGAATCCGGTAATTTCCAGCGCTGTGAAGCGGTTTGTGGCCGAGGGCGGCGGATTCATCGGAGTCGGGGAACCGACGGCCTGTCAGCATGAGGGACGGTATTTTACGCTTGCAAGCGTTCTGGGCGTGGATAAGGAGATTGGTTTCAGCCTTTCCACGGATAAATATAACTGGGAAGCGCATGACCACTTTATCACGGAGGACTGTGCCGGGGAAATCGCTTTTGGCGAGGGGATGAAGAATATCTATGCCCTTCCGGATGCGCAGATTTTAAGGAGTATCGGCCAGGATGTGCAGATGGCGGTTCATGAATTCGGCAAAGGACGCAGCGTCT
The DNA here is from genome assembly GCA_959018155.1 of uncultured Hungatella sp. Classification (GTDB taxonomy): domain Bacteria; phylum Bacillota; class Clostridia; order Lachnospirales; family Lachnospiraceae; genus Hungatella. The sequence continues at coordinate 4,759 of CAUEKH010000002.1, read as the reverse complement.
ATATCAGCGGAATTCCATATTCCTTCGAGAATTCCAGACTTCTCTACCGCGCGGTTTTCTGGGCGGCAGGAAAAGAGCAGGACATGAAGAAATGGTACAGCGACAACTACAACGTGGAAGTGAACTATTACCCCGCAACCGGAAAATACTGTGTGGTCAACAATACGTATGAACCGCAGGAGACGGTGATTTACGACGGAGACGGAAATGGCCGCGCCATGAGTCTGAAGGCGAATGATATCCTGTGGTTTGAGGCGTGAACCGGCACTGAAATAAAAAAAATATAAAATAAGCATTTCCATTTCTTGACTTTATGATTTTTACTTGCTATAATCTCAATCAGTTACAGATGGCAAAGGGGCCGGAACTTAAGTTCTGGCCTCTTTTTGCCTTTAAAGGCCGAAAACCTGTATGAGGAGCGCAGGTTTGCGCCTGAAGTCAATATGGTTGATTAGAAGGAGGAAAAATCTATGTCTTATGTTGATGAAGTGTATGAGAGAGTAGTAAAGCAGAACCCGGGTGAGACGGAATTCCATCAGGCGGTAAAGGAAGTTCTTGATTCTTTAAAACTGGTGATCGACGCCAATGAGGAAAAATACCGCAAGATGGCGCTGTTAGAGCGGCTTGTTGAGCCGGAGAGAATCATTTCCTTCCGTGTTCCGTGGGTCGATGACAAGGGACAGGTACAGGTGAACAAGGGTTACCGCGTACAGTTCAACAGCGCGATTGGACCGTACAAGGGAGGTTTACGTCTCCATCCGTCGGTAAACCAGGGCATTTTAAAATTCCTTGGATTTGAGCAGGTATTTAAAAACTCCTTAACCGGCCTTCCGATCGGCGGCGGCAAGGGCGGATCCAATTTTGACCCGAAGGGCAAATCTGACAGAGAAGTTATGGCATTCTGCCAGAGCTTTATGACGGAACTTTACAAGTACATCGGAGCGGATCAGGATGTTCCGGCCGGTGATATCGGTGTCGGAGCAAGAGAGATCGGCTATTTGTACGGACAGTACAAGAGACTGACGGGCTTATATGAAGGTGTTTTAACAGGCAAGGGCTTAACCTACGGCGGTTCCCTGGCGCGCACCCAGGCAACGGGATACGGCCTTATCTATATCCTGGCTGAGATGTTAAAGCATAACGGCAAAGAGCTGACGGGTAAGAACGTGGTGATCTCCGGTTCCGGTAATGTTGCCATCTACGCAACTGAGAAGGCTCAGCAGCTCGGCGCAAAGGTGATCGCTCTCAGCGATTCCAACGGCTATATTTACGATAAGGACGGCATCAAGCTTGATGTGGTGAAGGAAATCAAGGAAGTCCGCCGCGGCCGTATCAAAGAGTACGTTGACGCGGTTCCGGGCGCTGTCTATACAGAAGGAAAGGGAATCTGGACGATTCCGTGTGATATTGCGCTTCCGTGTGCAACACAGAACGAACTGAACCTGGACGACGCAAAGGCCCTGGTTGCCAACGGCTGCTTCGCCGTTGCGGAAGGCGCCAACATGCCTACTACGAGAGAGGCGACCGACTATATCCAGAACAGCGGCCTGCTGTTCATGCCGGGTAAGGCAGCCAACGCCGGCGGTGTTGCAACCTCTGCTCTGGAGATGAGCCAGAACAGCCAGAGACTCTCCTGGACCTTCGAGGAGGTTGATGCGAAGTTACAGAAGATTATGGTTGACATCTATGCCAAGGCATCGGCAGCAGCCGAGAAGTATGGCGTCAAGGGCAACTATGTGGCCGGAGCTAATATCGCGGGATTTGAGAAGGTGGTTGAGGCGATGATGGCACAGGGGATTGTGTAAGAAGCCGTAAGTAAATAAGTATGCAGTGAAAAGCCTTCCGGGCGGGACTGAAAGGTTCCGCCGGGAGGCTTAGTTTGGAAAAGGGCGGTTCATTTTCAGGTTAATTCCAGGTTATTTCCAGGGCTGAAATATTTAAGAAATTTGTGCTGGCATTCTCATACATTATAGTATATAATATTCGATAAGACTTGAGGCGGGGTATCCTTCGCCTCATTGTTTTCTGTTCGGCTTCCGGCTTTTGCGGGTTTAAGAGTTGGAAAAGGCGGGAAGTCTGTAGGAAGCAGGTTTTAAAGAGACTGAAAGCAGCTATTAAAAACGGCTATAAAAACAGCTATAAAAAACAGAATGAAAGCAGGTGACGACATTATGCATAAGTTCTTAAGGTCTATTGGATTTTCCCTTTATCAGAAGGACCGTGATATTGATAAACTGCTGGATAGCATGACTGAAGATTTATCCGGCATGAAGCGGATTCAGCTCGATGACGAGTCGAATCTCTGTGAAGTGAGGAGAGAAGCAGCGCCCGGGATGGGGATCGCCATAATCGGGGAAATGGACAGGGATGGAAAGTTCCACAGAAATTATTACTATCCATATCTGCGGAGTTCGGATATGACTTCTGATGTATCCTGTTCGATTCAGCGCCATACGGAACGGGAAACGTACGCCGGACTGCTTGATGAGTATAAAGTCGGTATTTCCCTGATTTTTTATATCGACAATTCTTTTGAATGCAGGGAGCGGATTCTCGACCATCATTCGCTGGATACGAAGTACGCCTGTCTGACCGGCCTGGCAGTGGAGGGAAAGATCCTTCTTCCAATCCAGAAGACAGAGACACAGAAGAAAAATGCCAGGGTTGCGGCCAAAGACCGCAATTCCCTCCTGGAAGCCGCCAAGAACGGCGATGAGGACGCCATGGAGACGCTGACAATCGAGGACATCGACATGTACTCCCAGATATCGAAACGGGTGATGAAGGAGGACTTATACTCCATCATTGATACCTGCTTTATGCCATGCGGCGTGGAGTGCGACCAGTACTCGGTCATCGGCGAGATAACAGGGCTTGAAGAGAAGAAGATCCAGATTACCGGTGAGACGGTCCTGGACCTTACGCTCGATTGCAGTGATATCACATTTCATGTGGGGATTGCCAGACAGGATCTGATTGGTGAGCCGGAGGTTGGAAGACGGTTCAAGGGACAGGTCTGGATGCAGGGGAATGTGGTGTTTGAGGAAACGATGGAATAGAACAGGGAATGAAGGACTGAAAGGTAGTTGAAAAGTCTTTTTGTTTGCTGATATGAGTTTGGAGCGCCGTGGGGAATTTGAGTTTCCTGCGGCGCTTTGTATTGAAGACGGTGACCTGTGCGCGGAGCGTGCAGGTTATCGTTTTCCTGGGATAAGTTTTGTAAAAGGACTTTGACTGAAGGATTTCCATTGCGGTTTATGAAGGCTGGCGTCTGTAAACAGCATTTAATTTTGTTCGATTGTAAGTCGGAATACAGTAATTTCTGGCGGTACAAGAAAACGGGCCGGATAGTGGGAGGTCCCGATTCCGCTGTTTACATAAAGTTCGGTGCCGCAGCTGGAATCGAGATGGTAAAAGCCCTGGCGGTATTTGCGCGCCATAGAAGTTGACGGACTTCCGATAAATGGGAGCCATACCTGGCCGCCGTGACTGTGTCCGGCAAGGATTAAGTCAAAACCATCATTTGCATAATCGTCTGCCGTATCTGGTTCGTGAGTCATGAGGATTCGGAAAGAGTCATTGTCATTCATGGCTTCCAGAACAGACGATATGTCAGGGGTGCCAAGAAGGTAGTCATCAACACCGCCGATGAGAAGGGTACTGGTGGTGGTACTGGTATTGGTGTTGATGGTGCTGGTGGTATGAGCTTCGGTGCTGGTGTCAGCGCCTGCTTGCGTGCCGGTATCGGCGCCAGTATCAAAAGAGGCTTCTTCAGCGCCTCCAAGTGTGATGATCGCTGCCTCATTGGTCAGCAGCTGAATTCCGGATTCTTCCAGAATGGAACTGTATCTGCGGATACTGCCGCCACCGCAGTCTCTGTTGCCGTAGATGGCGTATTTGCCCAGCGGGGCGTTAATGGAAGAAAGGGCGGATATAACTCCCTCTTCCGGGCCATATTGTCCGTAGTTATCATATAAATCTCCGGTGAAAAGAAAAATATCGGGTTTCTGGGCGTTGATCTTTTCTACAAGCAGTTTCAGCTGTTTTTCGTCGTAAGTGGGACTGATCTGGATGTCAGATACCTGGACAATGGTAATTTCATCTGCGGCTTTCTCCTTACTGGTGTTGTTGGTGGTGCCGGTATCCCCAATGGGGTAAGTTTTCACGACCAGACGGTATGGCTCTATCTTTATGGCATAAAATCCAGCTGTTCCGCACAGGAGAAGCAGGATTAATAAAAACTGAAAAATGCGTTTAATCAATTTCAATGATATCAGACCTTTCGTGGAAATGTGCTTTTTTACAGTATAGCGGGTAGGGGCGGATTTGTATATTACGAAATGCTTAATATTCATGGTCGGGATTTCCGTAGTGGGGAGTTAATGATTTATCAGAAGGGCATTAGAGAGAGGGGAACAGAAAAATACAGAGGGATTCTTTCGCGTTTCCAGTGGTATTGCCAGGAGTTATCAGAGCGTTATCAGGGAAAACTTTCTTTAATATAACCTTGACGAATCCGTTATTTATGAATATAATAATATACAGCCTGTGAAGCCGGGAGCAGAGCCGGTGGGTTGTTATTTTGATGAGATTTGTATTAATATGAATTTCATATGCGTTTCTGTAGCTCAGCAGGATAGAGCGTCCGCCTCTTAAGAGAACCTGCTGCGGACACATTTTGGGGATTCGCCCCATGAAAATTTCATATGCGTTTCTGTAGCTCAGCAGGATAGAGCGTCCGCCTCCTAAGCGGAAGGCC
>CAUEKH010000001.1 GCA_959018155.1 uncultured Hungatella sp. | reverse complement strand
CGTTTTAACCCATCCATACGGTTAATCCATAAGTAAATACTGTCGGGAAGAGACTTTCTTAACTGTTTTAATATTTCTATGTTGTCCGGAACGCCGACAGCCCCTGCGGAGATCTGGACTCCGCAGGCTGACAGCTTTTTACACTGCGCTGTAAAATCTTCCACGGTTACCATTTCCGGATGGAAGGTAGCCCATAAACGCAGTTTTTCCAATCGACCGCCTGCCTTCCTGTATTCATTTAGCATTTTTTCTACTGGAAAACTCAAATTTGTCTGGGCGCCGACGGCCTCCACGGTATCGAGTCGGCTTAAACGGGCCAGACCTTCCCAGTAGCAGATGTGAATGAGCGCTTCGCCATAAGGGACCACCATGACAGCGCCATATATATCACCGGTTTTTTCAACAGTGTCACAGAACCGAAACCAGCTTTCCCGATCTCTGGCCAGTTCTTCGGTAGATGATTTTCTTTTGGCAAAAGGGCAGTACGAACAACTGTAATTACAGCTTTTTAAGCTTCCCCGATACTGAATTGTTCCGCGTCCCATACACTTCCTCCCAGTGTTCCATTTTTTTACGCACATCATTTGAAATAAGCTGTGGTCCCAGGTAATCGGACAGCCCCAGGCCGGTTTCTGTCAGGGAGATCCAGGCGCCGGAAGAGTGTCTCGCATTTTCTGCCCCGGATTCCTGTAAATATCCGTCTGCCAGCCATTCCTTCAGCAGGGGAAAGTCCTCATAAATATCAGAATGGAATAGTTCCTGATACGTTTCCCTGCAAAGGCCGGGCAGAATCAGCAGGTGGCGGATCGCATAGCGGCGCTTCTGTTCGTCCGGAGAGAGGAGAAAGCCATGTGAGATTTCACAGTAATCATTGGTTTCCTCGTACTGCCGGATCTGCTCAAGACAGCCCTCGCGTGTTATTGTATACGGGGTGCAGAAATGGAGATTTCCGAGATAGCTTCTCCCTCCGCAGCCGAGGGAAATAGTATTGCCGAATCCGCAGTCAGAAAATTCCCTGTTTGCCCCCGCACTGTCGATTTTGACGAACCGGCGCATAGAATCCTGACGGTAACCCGATGATTTTAAAAATGCCGCGGCTTCCGTGTACTGACGGAAGGCCATCTCTTCATCGAGGACAATTCCTTCCCCCAGTTTCCTTTCCAGAATCGCCCCGTGCTTTAAGTACAGGGGGTAGAGAAAGAGTTCTTCCGGGCCGAAGGAGACTGCCTCCCGGATGGAGGCGAGAAAGGAATCCACACTCTGTCCGGGAACACCATAGATAAAATCAGCATTTACACACGGAAATCCGGATTCCATCAAAAGGGAGAGCGCGCGGCGGGCCTTATCTGCCCGGTGACTCCGCTTAAGCGCCCGTAACTCCTCATCGAAGAAACTCTGGATTCCCATACTTACCCTGGTGACACCCGCATTTTTCAGCAGGGACAGCTTTTCGGGGGTGGTCTGATTTGGCGCAGTCTCGATAATGATTTCTGCATTGCTGCTCAGACGCAGATGGTTCTGTATCAATGAAAAAGTACGTTCCAGCTGGGAATCCGTGAGCAGTAATGGAGTTCCTCCGCCGATGGTAAAATCCGAGAATTCGCAGTCCACAGATGCAAAGAGGGGTTCATACTGGAGAATCTGGCGCTCCAAGCCATCTAAATACCGTTCTATGGCCTCGTGATTCTGTCCGGTTACGGAAAACAGGTTACAATAACCGCATTTGGTCTCACAAAATGGCAGATGGAGATAAAGACTGTGGCCGGGACCGGATAAATGAGTGAGGAAATCGGAAAGACGCACACCATTCAGTGGACCGTACGCCGTTTTGTGGGGATAACTGTACATATATTGGGTGTATCTGTGGATACTCATGATATTTTATAGACTCCTGACTTTTGTAGTTTCAATTTTATAAAATGAAATGCTTATATGGAACTGTAGTGACAGCCGGATGATTAATCCCGTGAAACTGGCAGCCATCTTCTCCATAACACGTCCCGTGGTCGGAACAGCAGATAACGAAAGTTTTCTCCCGGAGCGCCTTCCACCCATCGAAAAGCCTTCCGAGTTCTCCATCTACGTAGCGGAGTGCCGCGCCATGGCTTTCGATACTATCCTGAACCGCGCCTTCCAGATAAAAATAGTTCGGATAATGGATGGCGTCAATATTGACATAGAGAAAAATCGGGACACTGGGATCCGCCTTTTCCAGCTTCCTCAAAATGAAATCCACCTGGTTTCTGGCACTGTCCTTCACAGGACAGGAGAAGGAAGGATTCCAGTAACTGTGCCGGAAATATCCCGGAAAAACGCGTCCTAAGTCGGAACGTTTGTCAAAGAAGGCCACACCGCCTACGCACCAGGTATCGTATCCGATTTTTTCCAGCCCTTCCATAATGGTAGCGCCGGAGAAGCCGAAGGCCCCTGGGGGCGCATTTCTTCCCATCCCTGCGTTGACAGGGAAGAAGAGGGGCTTGCGGTCGCCAATGCTTTTTGCGTCGAAGGCACAGGGCAGAAATCCGGCAAACATGGCGTGGTGGGAGGGATAGGTAAAATTACCGGGCGCCTGACATTTCTCCCAGGAACCGTAGCGGTTTAACACGGGCGTTGTCCCCTTTTCTTCCTCCGCCGCCGCTACATCGTAGCGGAGTGTGTCAAGGCAGAGAAAGAGGATGTCGTGGCTGCCGACAATCTGATTCATGTCGATGTCGGAAGATGAGCGGTTTAATGTTCTGGTGAACAGGCTGGCGGGGACTTCGCCGGCAGCGGTAGTGCGCCTGGCGTCGTCAGCAACAGAATGACCAGCGCTGTCAGGTCCAGAGAGCCCAGCGTCATCAGCAACAGAATGTCCCGCGCCGCCAGCCCCGGAGAGTCCAGCGCCATCAGCTTCAATATTCCCCGCATCTCTCACCTCAGTATGGATATTAAGTCCATCTTTGTTGCAACTATCAATTTTCTTCCTGTCCGTAACCCGATCCATGTATTCCCTCCATCAAATCATCAAGTAAAAAGCTTATCCCTGTTTCAACGAAACAATTACAGCTTTTCCAGTTCTTTTTTATACGCGTTGTCCGATACCGTTGTATAGATCTGGCTGCTATAGAAATAATCGAGCGCAGCTTTCCGGCAGGAATCAATGTGAATGCGCATGGCGGCTTCTGCTTCCTCATATTTGTCATGGATCAGCAGGTTGAGAATATTTAAGTGTTCCTCTTTTGCGTCATGGATTTGCAGCTGATTCTGTCTGCTGGAAATGATGATCCGCGTATTTTCTTCAAATACCCGGCGCATCATGTCAATGATATACCGGTTTCCGCAGTGTTCGATGATAAATAAGTGCATTGCTGTATCGAGACGGAAGCTGTTATGGATATCGGTGACCGGTTCCTGGAATTTGTGGCAGAATGCGGCCAGTTCGTCTTTGGGAAGACGGGGGCCGGACAGTCTTAAGGCAATCGGCTCAATCTCAATGCGGGCCTGGAATACCTGGTGGACATCGTTAAAGGTGATATCCGTTACGTAGATTCCCTTTTTGGGCAGAATTTTTATAAAACCATCCATCTCCAGTTTGCTGATAGCTTCCCGGATTGGAGTACGGCTCAGCTCCAGATCCTGCGCCAGCTGTGCTTCATTTAACAGACTTCCCGGCGGGTAGATGCAGTCGACCAGCCGTTCCTTTAATATTTGATAAGTATGTTCTTTTAAACCTCTGCCGGTTTGTTTTTCTTTTTCTTTTTCTTTCATCATATAATTTCCTGTTCTCTATTCGTGGCTTTCTTTTTAATTGATACATCTTGTAAAACAGTTGTATATATTATATATACTAAATGAAAACACGAAAAATTGCAAATATAAAAATAATTTCAGCTTTGTATAAAATGTATAAATTTGTCGAAAAGTTTTGATACTTTTGTCTATTGATGGAACTAAAATAACTGTTGTATACTACAGGTGTACAAGAAACATGCAAAAGAAATTACGGTTGGAAACAGGGGTTGGTTTTAATCGCGCGGAAACATTTCTCTGGGGAAAACGCTGATGCATGATTTCAGAATATCAGTTCATTTTAAGAAACTGTGGTAAACATCAGGAGGGAAATTCACATGGATATGATTGTTATTCTTTTGGGGCTTGCGATACTGCTCATCCTCACACTTAAGAAGGTTCCGGTCGTGTATGCTGCGGCGATCAGCGTTATTTTTATTGCACTGTTCAGCCAGCTGCCAGTTGTCTCGACGATGACCGGAGATTATATGACCGGATTCGCAAATTTCGTTAAATCTTCTTGGTTAATGCTTTTGCTGGGAGCCATTCTTTCAAAGGTTATGGACGTAACAGGGGCGGCCAGGTCGATTGCTTCTTTTATTATCGGAAAGCTGGGGGCCAGATTTGCAATTCCGGCAATTGTTATAGCGGGCGGTCTGCTTACTTACGGCGGTGTGTCGGCGATGGTTTCCTGCTTTGCATTATATCCCATTACACTGGCTGTATTTCGTAAGGCAAATCTGCCAAGATACTTAATTCCGGCTACCATCGGGGCAGGTATTTTTACCTGGGTGACCATGCTTCCGGGTAATCCTCAGGTTCAGAATATTATTCCGACCACCTATCTGCCAACAGATGCCATGGCGGCGCCGGCAGTCGGTATTATCTGCGGTTTATTCGCACTCGTTTTAATCCTTATTTATCTGATGTATGAGGCAAACAAGGCGAAGAAGAAAAATGTTGGTTTTGAAGTGGACGAGGACACGGTCAAAATATTACAGAAAACAGATGAGATGGAAGCCCAGGGAAAGCTGCCGAATGTAGTTCTTTCCATACTTCCAATCGTATGTGTCGCTGTTGTGCTCAATGGATTGAATCAGGACATTTCTGTAGCGCTGTTATCCGGTATCGCATTGTGCGCTGTCCTGTTTTACAAAAATATTACAGGGGTTCAGCAGATTCTTACGGATTCCGTGAGCAGCGCGGCGGTGACAACAATCAATGCTTCCGCGATTGTAGCAATCGGTTCGGTCATTAAAGTCGCGCCGGGCTTTAATAAAATGGTAGATGGTATTTTAAGTTTCAGCACTTCGGGCGGTAATCCATTAATCATTTTCGGTATTGCGACAACACTTTTATGTGGACTGAATGCTTCAGGTATGGGAGGTTTATCGACAACGCTTTCCGTGCTGGCGGAGCCATTTATGGCAATGGGTGTGAATCCGGCTATCATGCACAGAATCGGTGTTATCGCCTCTGTCGGCCTCGACAGCCTTCCGCACAGCGGCGGTATTGTGGCGGTGCTGGCAATATCAGGCGTTTCCTATAAGGACGGCTATAAGTATTTATTTGTAACGACCGTTATCATTACACTCCTTGCTCTTGCGTTAGCGCTTGTTTTGGGAAATATCATGTATCCGATTGCAATTTAATTTCTATATAATATTATTTTTTAAATGAAAGGGCGTACAGACATGAAAAATGAATATGTAAAAAAAGAAACACCATCTTTTAAGGAATTAGTTAAAAATGAGCAGATTTTTGCGCCGTGTGTATGGGACTGCCGTACAGCCAGAGCAGCGGAACTGACAGGTTTCAAGGCGCTGATGTTAAGTGGCGGTCAGCTGGCGGAAAGCGTTGCCGGGCTTCCGGATATCGGACTGATTACCGCAGATGACCTTGTCCAGTCTACAGAGCGGATTTGCAATTATTCTTCCCTTCCTCTGATTGTCGATGCGGACGACGGATTTGGCGATACTCCGCTTACGACCTACCGCCTGATCAAAAGGCTGATCGGTGCCGGAGCCAAGGGCTGTACTATTGATGATACAACCGGAATCCGGGGCTGGAACAGATGGGGCTTTGCCATGATGAACGGTTACAAGGATGGGGACATCAAGCATGAAGTCGTATCAAGGGAAAAATGGCTGGCCAAGGTTGCGGCCAGTCTGGAGGCTGCCAAAGGAACGGATTTCCTCGTTATTGCCCGCACGGAATGTAAGCTGGAATATGGAATTGATGAGGCTATCAGCCGCTGTAAGGCTGCCGAAGCCATGGCCAGGGATATGGGCGTTGACATTATGACCTTAATTATCGGTCTTAAGACGATTGAAGAGGCTGAAAAGGTAAGCAAAGAAGTGACAGGCTGGAAAATGTGGCCGGATGTCATGAGCAAGAATGGCAAGGCTGATATCGACCTTGATGATGTGATTCCTTATGGCTTTAATTTCGTCACCTGTCACGTATTCGAGAAGGCTTCCATGTTCGGCATGTACGTATACGGGAAAGAAACGCTGAAGGCCCGCAACACCGTATTCCATGATGAGCATGATATGGGCGGAATCCCGGAAGAGGAAATACCGAACTGGATCGATATGGGGCTTAATTATTATATTGGGATTGAAGAGGAATTCAACGAGACAGCTAAAAAATATAATAAGTAATCCAGAGTGAAAGAAGGAAAAGAAATGATTCGCGAGAGAGATGAAAAGATTTATGACAGAAAACCGAGCCCATTTAACGGAAAAGGCGAAATATTAGTCAGAAGCCTTTTAAATGGTCCGGATGAGATGTATCAGGCCGGCCGGGTATTTGGTCACACCACGGTTTATCCCGGTTCAGCCATTGGCTACCACGTTCATGAAAATGAGTCGGAAACGTACTATATTTTAAGTGGTAAGGCGGCATACAACGATAATGGAACGATCAGGACTGTAACCGCGGGGGATGTGACATTTACCGGTACAGGCGAGGGCCACGGAATAGAAGTAATCGGCAATGAACCGGTTGAGATGATTGCCCTGATTTTATACGATAAGAGAGCATAATATCAGCCTTAACAGGGCGGAAAGAGGTTAGACATGGCAGCAGTAGAAATGTTAGGCAAGATAAGGGTTGTCGATTTAACGAAGACCCTCGATCCAAAAACAGAGACGAGGAGATGCGGGCTGACAAGATTTAATACAGGTGGTCCAATCCCGGATTTCCATACCATTATGGACCTTACAAGCCATTTAGGAACACATGTGGAATGTCCGTATCATCACAATGATAACTGGTCTGATGTGGAAGCGCTTCCCCTCACAACTTTTATGGGAAGGGCAATCTATGTAAATATTACACACATGCAGCCAAATGAGAAGATTAAGGCGGCTGACTTAGAGAAAGCCTGCGGAGACAGGATTCAGGATGGGGATATCGTAATCATTGACAGCCCCTACAAACTGGAACCATTTACACCTTTAACCAACACGGAAGCGGATAAGCGATTATTTATCTGCAGGGAAACGGCAGAGTGGATGAAGGAAAAGAAGGTAAAATGCGTTGGCTTTGGCGACGGAGTTTCTATTGAGAGCAACAACGAGGATGTCTCGGCGTTCCATGATGTGATTATGGAATATGACGGGGTATTCCTGGAAGTGCTTAAGAACTTAGATCAGCTTACGACAGATACATTTTTTATGTCTTACACGCCGCTGCCGATCAAGGGACTGGATTCCTGTCCGATCAGAGCGTATGCGCTGGAAGGGCTGGCGGAGTTCTCAAGGTAAAAACGGGTAGAAGTCAGGAAGAAAGGAAAACGGAACAATGCAGGAGACACGGGAAGGCTCTGTCCTTTTCGTGTCTTTTTACAGAAGTTCCCAGGTGCATTTATGAAGATTTTAATACTTGGCGCGGGCGCCATGGGGTCTGTCTACGGAGGCCATTTATCCTTAAAACATGAAGTATATATGGTGGATAAAAATGAGGCATTGGTTGAGAAAATTAATGATGACGGTCTGACCGTGGAGGAGGCTGGAAAAAGCGTTGTCTATCATCCGGCCGCAGTGACTTCAACAGAGGGACTGGGAATTGTGGATTTGGTCGTCGTATTCGTTAAATCCCTGTTTTCGAGGGCGGCACTGGAAGAGAATAAGGGAGTAATTGGAGAACACACTTATGTGATGACGTTGCAGAATGGGGCGGGACATGAAGATATTCTTTCGGAGTTTGTTGCAAAAGAAAGGATTATCCTTGGAACGACAGAAGACAATGGAGCGGTTCTGGGCCTGGCACATGTCCGCCGTGGGGGCGTTGGGAAAACCAATTTCGGAATGCTGACTCCTGATAAGGAAAATATGCTCGAAAAATGCAAGGAGGGTTTTGATTCCTGTGGGTTTGACTGTCACATTTTTGATAATATCCAGCAGCTCATCTGGGATAAGCTGTTTACTAATGTCTCTTTAAGCGCAGTCACAGGCATCCTTTCAGTGCAGATCGGATATATTGCATCCAACTCCCATGCCTGGGAAATGACGAAACAGCTGATTCATGAGGCAATCCAGGTAGCGGATGCCATGGGCCTGAAATTCGATGAAGAGGAAATGACAGAGCGTGTCAGACAGACTTCCATAAACTCTCCCGAAGGATTGACGTCCATCTATATGGACTTAAAACAGGGGAGGAAAACGGAGGTGGATACTATCAGTGGATCGGTAGTAAGAGCTGCCGCAAAGATGGGGGTACCGGTTCCGACGCATAAATTTGTTGTTCATATGGTTCATGCTATGGAGGAGAGAAACGAGGGCTAAAAACATTAGCCTGAAAACAGGAAAAACGAGGAAATGAACGGCATCCTTGTAAGCGTTCCTGTCTTTTAATCCATGCCCCATAAGCAAATTTCTGGTTTCAAATCTCCGATCCTTGTTGATACACTGACTATTTAAGTGAATTATACCAATTTCTGTTCGCTTTTAACTCTAAAAGGATAAATATTGACGATAAAAGTAAAAAACCAAATATATACCCTTCGTGCTTTTTCCCTTATACTAAAAAACAGAGGAAATATCCATTTAATTACCAGATATGGTAATTTTTGGAAAAAGCAGAAGGAGGTTGTTTATGAAAAAGCACAAAAATGCCAGACGCCGCGGCGCTAAAGCTGCCGCCGTGATTCTGACGGCCGCCATGACTTTTCAGGCCGTAGCACCGGCCATGGCCTCCCCGCAGTTTGGGGAACTGTCATCCGGTCGTACAGTAAGGACTGCCAGCCAGTCTAATGCGGACAGGGGGAATAGTCATAAGGCTACATCATCAAATGCCGCGTCCAACGCGGAGAAGGCAACGCTTAGCAATGCGCTGAAGAAGGAACTTGGAAATATTCATCCAAATGGCAGCTTCGAGACTACCGCGAAGACAACGAACGAAGCTTATAAGAAGGTATGGGTGGATGAAATTATGCCGACAGGCTGGACTATGTGGCCAAACCCTAAAGGAAACGAGAAGATGACCTTTGAGATTGTAAACGATCCGACGGAGGCACCAGAGGGAAACAACTATTTACGCATCCGTTCCGAAAACACGTCATCGAGACTTGGCATCAGCTATGCCATGAAGCCTATCGCCGATCCTGCCATCAACTATCAATGCACCTTTATGGTTAAGGCGGAGAATGTAACTGGCACCGGATTCAATGCCAGATTAACGTGGCTGAAGGCCACTCAATCTTCGGACTATAATGAGACTGCACAGATCAAAGGCACGACAGATGGCTGGATCCAGTATGAATTTACATCTCTGAATCCCCCGGAAGATGCGGTAGGAATTCAGGTTGAATTTTATGCAACGAACATGGCTGGAGAGATCTGTCTGGATGATATTCAGCTTGTACCAACTTACCGCATCGCCCTGAATAAAACAGACACCTCCATGTTGACCGGGGATACCCTGGAACTGGAGGCTAAGTGTAACGGTGCATATGACGGTGAGATAACGTGGTCTTCCAGTGACCCGGCCATTGCGGATGTCGATGAAAACGGTATTGTAACGGCATACGCCATGGGCATGGTAGAAATCACTGCACAGATCGACGAACAGCACAAGGCCGTATGTAGAATCTCCGTTGAGGATGGCGAACTGCGCCCATATTATGAAGCAATCCGGGAAAACTGGAGAAATCGTCTGACCGGTAACAACATCGCAGACGACAGCGATGAGGTCTATGCTGCTATGATGAAAGATCTGACTGACACTGCCCAGAAATACTGGGAAACTATGGAGAAGGGCGGATTGGAGCGGACCCGGCTGTGGAATGACATTGATTTTACCTATAGTAAAGTGGATAGTGTTGCCAATATTACCGAGGGACTGGGAACTGGATTTTCCAGAATTGAACAGATGGCCACCGCTTACAGTTCCAAGGGAAGCGAATTGTATCAGAACGAAGAACTGAAGAAAGATATCATCGGAGCGCTGGAATGGGCCTATGCAAAAATCTATAATGATTCCATGGATGTAAAGAAAGATTTGTATGGAAACTGGTGGCACTGGTTCATAGGAATGCCGCAGAGTCTCTGCAATACGGTCATCCTGATGTATGATGAGATGGACCCGGAACTGATTGAACGGGAAGCAAAAACACTGGAGAATTTCAATGAAGATCCCCGGTACCGCTACCATACCTCAACCGGCAATAAAATCGATAATACGGCGGCCAATTTGATCGACACCTCTCTCGTATCCGCTCTTCGCGCTTCCATTGGTGAGACCGCCAAGCCGCTCAACATGGCGAAAGCGTTGCTTGGAAACTCTATCGGTTTTGTGACTGAAGGCAACGGCTATTATGAGGACGGCTCTTACATCGACCATGGAAATCTGGCCTATACAGGAGGCTATGGCTCTACGCTGTTAGGTGGAATCGAGAAGTTCCTCTTTATCATCGCCGACAGCCCCTGGGATGTGAGCTCGGATCAACTGACCAGCGTCTATCAATGGATCTGGAACGGTATCCGTCCTCTGTATGTAGATGGCGCAGTGATGGACATGACCACCGGACGCGGCGTTGCCAGACCATCCACGAATGAGCATACCGTAGGGCGCGGACTGTTAAAGCCAATCGTCCACCTGATCAACAGGGCACCTGATGAATACAGGGAAGAAATCTGTGCTTTTGCAAAAACAGAGA
Organism: uncultured Hungatella sp.; assembly: GCA_959018155.1. GTDB lineage: Bacteria > Bacillota > Clostridia > Lachnospirales > Lachnospiraceae > Hungatella. Next base: position 16,136 of record CAUEKH010000001.1, on the reverse strand, counting down.
TTCAGGCAGGGCTTGACTATAACAAAGATTATTTTATTGGTATGACTGTTACCGATATGATGGCCATGAATAATCTTCTGGCAGACGATTCCCTGGAGGAAGACGCGCAAGTCTACCACAAAAACTTTGGTGTGATGGATAAGGCGGTGTACCACGGCGAGAATTTCGATCTGGGAATCAGTATGTATTCCAAACGGACAGGAAATTTCGAATACGGCAATAAAGAAAACTTAAAAGGCTGGCATATGAGCGACGGCGCCCTCTTCCTGTATAATGGCGATCAGTCTCAGTATGCTGACGTCTACTGGCCTACAGTGGATGCCCACAGACTTGCGGGTATCACCACAGATCACACGGAAGGTTTCATACCATCTGACGAGAGCTGGGGTCCCCATACCAGTAAAAAGGACTGGGTCGGCGGTTCTTCTGTTTTAAGTCAGTACGGAACTGTGGGTATGGACTTTGAAGGGGAAACGAAGAGCGGCGGTATTTCCTCCCTGAAGGCAAAGAAATCCTGGTTCACTTTCCCTGACGCGGTTGTAGCGCTGGGTGCAGGAATCAACTCCAATGAAGGAAAAGCCACGGAAACCATTGTGGACAATCGAAAAGTCAGGGATGATGCCGCCAATACTGTATGGGTTAACGGTCAGGAGGCCAGCCTCACGACGGGTGAAGCCGCCGTTATGCCTGTGAACTGGGCGCTTCTGGAAGGAAATGAAGGCGAATCCCAGAACATTGGATACTATTTCCCGGAGGAGACCGAGATAAGTGTATTAAAGGAAACCAGAATCGGAAACTGGAGGGATATCAACGGAGCTGTCGGGGCAGGCAGTGCCAACGACAGGGAGATTATCAGAAGCTACATCAGTCTGGCCGTAGATCACGGAATCAATCCGCAGGATGAGACTTACAGCTACGTCCTCCTTCCAGGAAGAAACACCGATGAAATGGCAGAGTTCGCTGAAAATCCGGATGTTAAGATTCTGGCCAACACCGCAGAAGTGCAGGCCGTACAGAACACGAAATACGGAGTCAGCGGCTATAACTTCTGGACAGCCTGCGATGTAGAAGGACTTGAGGTTTCCGCCAAAACACCTGCCTCTGTTACCATTGCAAGGGATGGCAATACTATCACCGCAGGAATTTCCAATCCTACCCAGAACGGCCAGGACACCATTGTCGTCTTAAATGGCTATTATGAACCGGTTGATACAGAGGATGGGGTGACTGTAACCAATCAGGGAAGCAGAACCCTCCTCACGATTGAAGGAACTGTAGATTTCGGAAAAACCTACACGGTTGTTTTAGCAGGTCTGGAAGAAAAACTGGACAAATGGCAGAATCAGGTTGAGAATGCCATAAGAGATGGTAAAATCGATGTGGAAACAATTTTAAAAGAAATTGAGGCCCTCGATACGGCACAGCTTAACGAGGCGCAGAAGGAACAGATAGCTGCAATCTTAAAAGCAGCCAGTGAAAAGCTGGCGACGATTGAAACTGTAAACGAAGTTATGGCTCCCATTTCCCAGGTAGATGAGGTCACCTTTGATAATGCAGATGCGGTAGAAGCGTATTTAAAGAAATGCGAAGCGCTGACTGATTCAGACAAAGCAGTCTTAAGCCAGGCTGACTATGCGAAGATTGCCGCGCTGTCGGCAGGATTCCAGAAAGAGGAAATCCATATGGCGACCGATGGCGTCACCGCCAGGGCAGTAAACGGCACCATGGATGTGCGTACCGTATTGTTCCTGAATGATGAGTCTGCTTCTTCAGAACTCTATCAGGCAGCACTCTCCGAAACAGAAACGTTCTTAAGCTTATACAGACCTGCGCTCTTCTTAAAGGACAAAGGCTTAAGCCTGAAAGAAAATCCGATTGCCATAACGATGAAGGCTCCTGCCGCAGTATCCGGTGAAGAAGGGACCCTGAAGCTTTACTGCTTCGCTCCGGCAGGAAGAACCAGAGCCGCTGTCACGGCCGAGGAAGTGCCATTCATTAAGAACAACGACGGCACAGTGACCTTTGAGGCAAGACGTGACGCTGTCTACGGATTTGCGCTTCTTAAAGAGGTGAAACCAGAGCCAACACCAGAACCAGAGCCAGAACCGACACCGAATACAAAACCGTCAAGAGGCGGTGGCAGCTCTCATGGCAGCATTTCCGACGGAACATGGGTTCTCGATAATAATGGCTGGTGGTTCCGCCATTACAACGGAACATGGCCATCTTCTCAGTGGAAATGGGTAAAAGGATACTGGTACCACTTCAATGAAGCCGGCTACATGCAGACCGGATGGATTCTTGATAAGGGACTCTGGTATTACTTAAAACCAGATGGAAGCATGGCGTCTAATGAGTGGGTTCTCTACAAAGATCGCTGGTACTTCTTATCCCGCAACGGCGAAATGCTGGCCAACACTTCCATAACATGGAAGAATATAATGTATCAGCTGGGTGCGGATGGGGCTATGGTAGAGTAAGAGTATATCAGAAAATTACGTTTATAAGATCACTCGTATGACCTTAGAATGAAGGGGCAGCACCAGTCACAGTGTAATAAAGATGGTGCTGCCCTTTTAAGTTAATCATGGCAGTGGGGAAATATAGAAAAAATAGTAAAATACAAAAAATGATTTCTAAAATTGACATAGAGGTATATTTGTGATAATCTATAGGTACAAAGGCAGCCAACTCCACAGAGTGGCTTCCCAAAGATTAGGTTAAGAAAAAATAATCACCGTAGCTTTGGTTGGGCAGGGTGATTATTTTTTTGTACCTTTGCTGTTCACATATACTAAAATGGCAATTATCAATAAAGCAATATTGATGATTGTATTCAGTTCTTCATATGTACTCACGGCACCACCCCCTTTCGGAGATGGGAAACCACCCTGCAGATTGGCCGCCATAATCAGTATATCATATCCATTTACGGGTATCAATTGTTTTTTGTAATTTTGCAGAACATATGTTCAAAGAGACCAAAACCATATATAAATTCACGGATTAGGGATTATTAGTAAATATAGATCGTTGTTGTGTTTTTCTTCCGTTTTTTACATTTCCAAGGATTTTTAAATCTCATGTAAAAATAGCTGAGTGAAAATTTAACTTCCACTTTAAAAGTGGAAATAAACTATAAACTTTTCACTTCAGGAAAAAAGACTCCTAAAATTGACACAGAGGTATATTTGTGATAATCTACAGGTACAAAGGCAGCCAACTCCACAGAGTGGCTTCCCAAAGATTAGGTAAAGAAAAAATAATCACCGTAGCTTTGGTGTGGCAGGGTGATTATTTTTTTGTCCCTTTGCTGTTCACAGATACTAAAATGGCAATTATCAATCAAGCTTTTCAAGCCACCGTTTCATCATTTCTGCCTGATGTCTGTAAATTCGATTTTCATAATAAATATCCTGATACAGCAAGTCTCCCTGGCCATTCATCTCAATAATTCTTGGCTTTAAACTTCCGCGTTCCAGAAGAATGTCGATCCCTGCGCTTTTAAGTCCTGGGTAGCAGTCCATGGCTTTTGAGCACAGTTCCCCGATCTCATCCATGACACGTCCGGGAAGCCCCAGGCGGTTGGCCTCCAGCGGATGATTATTTAAATGAAGATTTGTGATCGGCCCTTTTGATAACCGGGCAAGCAGAAAATCGAGCCTTCCTTCCTGAAATACGCCGCGCAAATCATAGGAAAAGCCCTCGAAGTCAGCCTTTGGATACCAGCGCTCTACAATACAGCCTAAGGAGAGAAGACTGTCCAAAAGCGGAAAAATTATAGATTTGTCTGTAAAGGTGCGAAGCTTTTTTGTATTAACCAGAGGGACGAAGCCTGCGGCAGGCGCTGCATTGATACAAACGGAATCATTAGCAGTTGTGCACATGATATCAGCATTCTGAGTCAACTCAGTCGTTCCGTCAACCGGCAGTGCACAGGAATAAGCAACCATACGTCCGGTTGAAGGCTGAAAACGGAAGGCAGTGACTCCGGCCGCGCCGGATCCGTTTACAGGCTTTAAAAATACGGAAGATACGTGCTGTTCCTGCATACAGGTAAGTAATTCTTCGGCGCAGCTTATATTTCCTGATGATGACACACCGGATTTAAATGATGATACGCCACATCTGGATGATACACCACATATGGACGGTAATGCACCACCCCTGGACGATGACGTACCACAACCAGACAACACCTCGGTGACCGCAAGTCCTGCGTGTTTCAGCGTATCCTTACACTCCCTTTTATCCAGCAGAGCCAACAGATGCTCCGGCGGGTTCAGATACTGGGTAATGCAGGAGTCCCGTCCCAATACCTCCAAGTCTCTCTGATATCCATCCACCATACTGTTTAAATCCGTCAGACAGCTGTTTTTCCAGACCGGCGGGTCGATCTTTACAAAATACTCTTTTTCCCCGAAAAATTCGCCTTCATGGGAAAAACCATGATTCCGCCATTCTTCCCAGTCCACAAACAGAAAGGGCAGCCCGGTCTGGCGGGCCGCCTTTTCAAAATAGATGGAACGTTTGGTGTCACGGCTTCCCAGCAGTACTGCCGTTCTCATTCTGTCAGCATGGCGTTCATCCAGATCTCGCCATTGAAATTATCCGGCTCATTTTTTTCATCCAGATCGATTTCCACCGGCAAAGCTTTCAGCTTCTCCATCATACCATCAGTCAGATAGTGGTAATGAAGATCGAGTTTCTTAATATTTGGGCAGGCCGGTATCTTTTGCAGAATCAGTTCGCCGCCCTTGTCGGTGAGTGTTCCGTTGGATAAATCCAGGGTCTCGATCTGATTCATGTAGCGGCTGTTTACGACAACCTCCGCCAGTTCATCCTGGATTTCGCTGTCTGAAATTCCCAGGTATTGAAGCTTCGGGAAATCCATGTTCTTCAGCAGATCCGCGATCGTATTTTTGTTGCCGTCAAACCCGTAATAGTCGCTGCCAATATAGAGAAGCAGCTTCTTTAAATTCGGCAGTTTTGCCTTCTGGATGGACTGAATGACAGAAACCGGAAGTCCACCGCAAATGATAGTTAAGGACTCTAAATTGTCGTGGGAGATTTCCCCTAATACCAGTTCGGTACTGCCCTTGATAGTAAGTTCCTTCAGCCATGGCATGGCCGTCCAAAGCTTTTCATAATTGCCCTGAATAATCCAGGAAACCTCACATTCTTCAAAGTCCATATCACCGATAAACAGGCTTGTGATATGTGAAAATTCACCGGCATGGGCGATAAGATTATCAATCACGGTCTGACAGCTGTCCTCCCAGGAATTGCCCCAGCAGCCAATTACCACTTTATTTAAATTCTTAAATTCAGGGTCGGCCAGAATATCATCAACCATTGTTTCAGGCCCCTTGTCCCCCTCTTCGTACTCCTCATATTCATAAAAATATTTTTTCTCTGTTTCCATGATTATTTTCCTTTACTGTTCATATTCAGATTCAATTCTGTTTCTATACGTGTTCAAATCATATTTCAATAAATTATATTTCAATACCGGGATTACCGCGGAATTAGGGCGGAATTGCCGCGAAATTAGGGCGAAATTATAGCGGAATTACCGCGAAATTAGGGCGGAATTACGGCAGAATTACCACAAAAATTATCGCAAATTACCGCAAAATCACTGCAAAAATCACCGCACCGCCATCTGATAAAGCCGTGCATATTCCCCACCTCCGGCAATCAGCCGTTCATGGGTTCCCTGTTCCGACAGCCGGCGATCCTTCAGCACCAGAATCCGATCCGCCCCCTGGATCGTAGTAAGGCGGTGTGCAATGATGATGGAAGTCCGTCCCACCATCAGCTGATCCAGTGCCTTCTGGATCACGAGTTCATTTTCATTGTCCAGAGCGCTGGTGGCCTCATCGAGAATGATGACAGGTGGATTTTTCAAAAATACCCTTGCAATGCTGATTCGCTGTCTCTGTCCCCCCGATAAGGTGATGCCTTTTGGTCCAACCACAGTGTCGTAGCCGTCCGCCAGCTTCATGATAAAATCGTGGGCGCCCGCCATCTTTGACGCGCGGATCATTTCAGGTTCCGAGACTTTCCCGCAGCCGTAACAGAGGTTATCGCGGACCGTTCCGGAGAAGAGGTAGACCTCCTGCTGGACAATCCCGATCTTATCCCGAAGGAAAGACAGCGATAAATCTCTGATATCAGTGCCGTCGATCAGAACCCTTCCCGCAGTTACATCGTAGAAACGGGCAATTAAATAAGTCAGCGTGCTCTTTCCGATTCCGGAAGAGCCAACCACCGCCACCTTTTCCCCGGGGGCAATGCGAAATGAGAGATCCTCCAGCACATCTGTCTCCTGGTCTGGATAGTGGAAGGACACACGGTCGAAGGTGATTTCCCCGTCACAGCCGTCTGGTGTGATGGCGTCTTCTGCCTCCTGAACAGCCGGTTCTAACTCTAAAACATCCATGAAACGCTTAAAGCTGGCGATCCCATTTTCATACAGTCCCATGAAATTAATCATAATCTGTACCGGCTCATATAAGCAGGTGATATAGAGAAGAAATGTCACCAGCACCGGTAGATCCACGGACCTTCCCATCATCAGCGCCCCGAAAAATACAACCAGCATCGTCAGAAACTGCGGGTAGGAAGCCATGGTTTCATAGGTGATGGCCTCCACCTTGTAAAAATGACAGCGGCAGTCCACAAAAGCCTGGTTTTTCACCTGAAAGCGCGTATCCTCGGCCTCTTCCATCCCGAACGCCTTCACTGTTCTGATTCCGGAGAGCGTATCTTCCAGGTATTCGTTCATCTCGCCTAACAGCCCTTTTAACCGAAGCAGGACCTTCTGCATCCTGCGGTGTGTCTGGTATGCCACGATACACAGCACCGGAAATACCGAGAAGATGAGAAGGGTCAGCGGCACATTAATCTGAATTAAGATGACAAAGGCACCGATAAATTTAATCGCCGTCATCAGTAAATCCTCAGGCCCGTGATGAAACAACTCTGTCATATTCGTTAAATCGTTGGTTACCAGGGTCAGTAAACCACCTACGCTGTGATGAGAGTAAAAATCAAAAGAAAGTTCCTTAAAATGGCTGAACAGTTCTTCTCTCATCAGCCCTTCCATCCGGGCGCCCATGGCGTGACCCTGATGGGCATATGTAATGTTGGCGATGGTCTTTACCACAATCAGCACGGCCATGGCGCCGCCTGCCCAAAACAGCTGCTTCATGGTTTCCGGTGTCCATTCCTTTAAGACCCCTCCCGTAATGTACCCGGAAAGCAACGGAAAAATCAGCATGGCAATGGCCGACACCGCGGCAAATGTCATATCCAGTGCAAAAATCTTCCGATATGGCTTATAATACGATAAAAATTTCTTTATTCTGTTTTTCGTGTTGCTGTCAAATGAAAACATAAATCCTCCTGATTATTCGGAGGGTTATCTCATAATGCCCCTCCTCTGATATCCGATTTCCTTTCTGCTGTTTTTTCTCATGATAAAATCCTCCGTTCCTTTTATTAAAATCACCGCCCTGGCGCTTCTTTCAATCCCCCGTTTTATTTTGTGCAGCGCCTGTGCAGCGGCGGTCCTAAAAATCAGTATAGGATGAAAACACCACTTTGACAAGCAGATTATGGATGAAATTTCCGCTGCTTTTTACAGGCTGAAATGGAAATAAATTTTTCACTTCAGCCTACTCCTTATAGTGAAAATATTCGCTGTCTTTGTATTCTTTCGGCGATATCCCGACTACTTTTTTAAAGATGCGGGAGAAGTAATACTGGTCCTTATATCCCAGCTTCTGCGCCACCTCATACACGTATAAATCCGTTGACCGGAGAAGCTTACACGCCTCCTTCATTTTTAAACTGATATAAAAGTCCATGGGGGCGTGCTGCGTGTATTTCTGGAAAATGCTGTTTAAATAGCTTTCGGACAGTTCAAATTCATCAGCCAGAGAGTTCATGGTCAGATTGTCGTAGAGGTGTTTGTACATATAACGAACCACCCGGGTGACGTGCTTATTCTGGTCGCCGGTGGTGTGCTCCTTCTCCCTGTCATACGTTTCCGCCAGAATCAGCGCCAGCACCTGGGAAATATAGATGAAATTTCCCAGTGTATAGTTCCCTTCCAGCACCCGGAAGAGAAGCTCAAAGAGAAACTGCATCCGGTTCGTGGAATTTTTTGAGATAAACCGGATCACCGATAAATCCTCCAGCGGATAGTAAACCGTATCGTCCCCTTTAAAGTGAACCCACAGAATACTCCATGGATCGTCCTCACAGGCGTAGTAGGAGTGCCCGTGGTATTTAGGGATGCAGAAGGCTTCATTTTCGTGCAGACGGTACTCCTTTCCGTCCACCACGATTGTCCCACTCCCCTCCATGCAGTACATATAGATATACTCCTCGATCCCGTCCTTCCGTTCCCGGAAATGATGCCGGGCACTGGGAAAATAGCCGATATCCGTGAGAAAAAGCCTCCGCACCAGCGGATGATCCACGTAATCCTTAAATACCTCTGTCGGGAGGACAATCATCCGTTCCCCCTTAAACCCTTCCGCTTTTCCGAAATCAAAAGTATCTGCCATACCACCGCTTCCTTTCCAGTTTTCAACCTTGCCGTATCTGCCATAACAGTACCATAAGAGTGGAATATTGTCCATCTTTACTTACGATAAGCCATTTATACCAGACGGTTTCAGTGTTAAGATAATGCCAGAACAAAGGTGACAGGAGAAAGGAGCCGCATTTTATGATGATGACAGAAAATAAGACGAGAATCTGGGAGGAGGACTGCGTGATTCCAACGTATCCGGTCTGCCCGCCGGAAAAAGCCCCGCTATTCCTCGAGAAAAGGGCGTACCAGGGCAGCAGCGGAAAGGTCTATCCCCTTCCCGTGACAGAGAAGATAAAAGATGAGAAGGAAGATAGAGTTTACCGTGCCGTCTACCTGGAAAATGAGTATTTAAAGGTGATGGTGCTGCCGGAGTTGGGCGGCAGAATCCAGAGGGCGACGGATAAGACGAACAACTACGATTTCGTTTATTATAACCATGTGATTAAACCGGCTCTTGTGGGACTCACCGGGCCGTGGATCTCCGGCGGGATTGAATTTAACTGGCCCCAGCACCACCGCCCGTCTACTTTTTCTCCCGTTGATTATGATATCAGGGAAAATGAAGACGGTTCCTGTACGGTTTATGTCAGCGAAATTGATAAAATGTATGGAACCAAGGGGATGGCAGCCATTTCTCTCTACCCGGGAAAGGCCTACATTGAGATAAAAGGCCGCCTCTACAACAATACGGATATTCCCCAGACATTCCTCTGGTGGGCCAACCCGGCTGTACCCGTTAATGATCATACGTATTCCGTGTTCCCGCCGGACGTCAACGCTGTGATGGACCACGGAAAACGGGCCGTTTCCACATTTCCTGTTGCGACAGGGGAGTATTACAAATGGGATTATTCCGCAGGCGTCGATATCTCCCGGTATAAGAATGTGAAGGTGCCGACTTCCTACATGGCGGCTCACTCTGATTATGATTTTATCGGAAATTACGATGAGGAGAGGGAGGCCGGACTTCTCCATGTGGCGGATCACCACGTATCACCGGGAAAGAAGCAGTGGACCTGGGGCAGCGGCGATTTCGGGCGGATTTGGGATAAGAATTTGACCGATGAAGACGGGCCTTATATCGAACTGATGACAGGGGTATTTACCGACAATCAGCCGGATTTTACCTGGTTAAAGCCTCAGGAGGAAAAGACATTTACCCAGTATTTCATGCCGTATAAAGGCGTTGGAAGAGTGGGGAATGCGACGAAAGACTGCGCGGTAAGCATGGAGTATGTGGAAAATGGAAGCGGCGCCCCTGGGAAAGAGGCGTGTCTGAAAGTATATGCCACGGGAAATTATCCGGGCGCAGAGATAGAAGTAAAGAAAGACGGCACTGTAATCTTTGACGGCGCTGCTGATTTGGCGCCGGATTCCTGGTTTGAGACAGTTTTTGAGGCGCCGGAAGACTTGAGCCAGTGTCAGATTACGGTCAAATGGAATGACAGACGGTTGGTACAGTATTCTGTATACAAGAAGGAAATGAAACCGGTCCCGGAACCGGCGGAGGCCTTAAAGCCGCCGGTGGAACTGAAATCACTGGAAGAACTGTACTTAGCCGCGACTCATTTAGAGCAGTACCGCCATGCCTCCTACGAGCCGGAAGACTACTACTTGGAAGGCCTGCGGCGCGATCCAACTGATATCCGGCTGAACCAGGGATATGGAATGCTGCTGTTTAAGAGAGGGCTTGTGAAAGAGAGCATCCCGTATTTTGAGGCGGCTGTTAAGAAGCAGTGCTGGAGAAATCCCAATCCTTATACCGGCGATTGCTTCTACAGTCTCGGGCTGGCGTATGAGGCTGACTCCCAGATGGAGAAAGCGTATGATGCCTTCTACAAATCGACATGGAGCAGCGAGACGCAGAGCGCCGGATTTTACTGGCTGGCATGTCTGGCATCCCGGAAAGGGGAGTATGAAGCGGCCCTGGAATTCGTTCAGAATTCCCTTGTGCGCAACTGGCATAACATGAAGGCGCGTATGCTGAAGGCGGCAGTTTTAAGAAAGCTTGGCAGAACCAATTCCGCATTTTTAGAGGAGAGTTTATCTATTGATACGATGTATATGGGCTGTCTTTATGAAAAAGGGCTGGCTGACGGATCGCTTTCTTTCTGGAAGGAGAAAATGCGCGGGGAGTCCCACAATTATCTGACTCTGGCTCTCGACTATATGAAAGCCGGGCTGTATGAAGAGGGACTTCAGATCCTGGATTCGTGTGAGGCGTCCGATCCGATGGCGGCGTATTATCAGGCTTACTGTTACGGTCAGCTGGGCGACAGGGACACGGCTGTGGAGTTCCTTGAGAAGGCAGAGCAGCAGCCAGCCGATTACTGTTTCCCGGGAAAAACAGAGGAAATTCGTATTTTGAGCTATGCCATCGAGACACTAAAAGAGGCCCCCATGGCCAGCTATTATCTCGGAAATCTTTTATACGATAAGAAACGGTACGAGGAAGCTATCCGGCTCTGGGAGTACACGGCTCATAAGGCGCCCGATTTTGCAATGGTTCGCAGAAACCTGTCCATAGCCTGTTATAACCGGTATCGTGACGGGAAAAAAGCCATGGAATACATGGAACAGGCGTGTGTCCTGGACAAAACGTATCCCCGTTTCTGGCTGGAATACGACCAGCTTTGCGGGCGGTTAAATGTGCCGGCAGAACAGCGGCTTGCAGTGATGGAGAGCCATATGGAGGTGACTGAGGCGCGGGATGATTTATATTTAAACTACATTACCCTGTTGAACTGCAGTGGCAGTTATGAGAAGGCGTTAAGCTGTCTGAAGTCCCGGAAGTTTCATCCATGGGAGGGCGGGGAAGGAAAAGTGAGCACCCAGTACCGTTACGCTCTGATTCACCTGGCTGTCAGAATGATAGAAGGCGGGAAGTGTGAAGAAGCCATTTCATACCTCACAGAAAGCCTTACGTACCCGGAACATTTGGGAGAGGGAAAGCTGCCAAATACCCATGACAACGAGGCGTATTATTATATGGGAATCGCAGCCGGCCTGATGGGGGACGGGAAGATGGCAGAAGAGTATTTCCGCCTCGCGGCTTCCGGATCCCAGATACCGGAGGAAGTCCTTTACTATAATGACCAGCCTTCCGACTATATTTTCTATCAGGGACTTGCGTTCAGAAAGCTTCACAACCACGATGCAGCCATGAAATCCTTCCATCAGCTGATTGGTTATGGGGAGAAACATCTGTTTGAGCAGGCCGCCAGTGATTTCTTTGCGGTTTCGCTGCCGGAACTGGAGGTATACCATGAAGAACCGCAGAACCGCCATGACTGGTATTGCAGGTATTTAATGGCGCTGGGACACATTGGAATCGAGGAAAAGAAAAAAGGAATTCTGGGATTAAAGGAGATTCTGGCAGAAGATGCCGGCTATCAGGGAGCGGTATCCGTGATGGAGGTTCTGCCTTTCCTGGAGAAAATCATCTAAAATAATTCGGCAGGCGTACCGGTTTATGGATTCCGGCGCGCCTGCCTTTTTTTGAAGACGGTGACCTGTGCGCAGAGCGTGCAGGTTATCGTTGCCTGCGGTTGTCATACCGCTACTTTGACTCACTGTCATCTGACAGGAATTCATGACTGTTTAAAATATGTTCCTTGATTGCCTGAAAACTTTCCGCGCTGACAACGTGTTCAATGCGGCAGGCATCCTCTATCGCGGTCTTTTCGCTGACACCGAGATAGATGAGCCACTGGGATAAGGTGGTATGCCTTTCATAGATGGTTTCGGCGATTTCCCGGCCGCTTGCGGTCAGGGTGATGTGGCTGTCTCCATCCATCTGGATATATCCGTTTTCACGGAGATTGCGCATGGCCACGCTGACGCTCGGTTTGGAAAACCCCAGTTCAGTGGCGATATCTATCGATCTTACATAAGAGTTCTGAAGGCTCAGCCTCAGAATGGTTTCGAGATAATTTTCGGCGGATTCCTGAATTTTCAAAATACAACCCTCCCTTTTTCCCTGATTTTACTAATCTATTGATGGAATGTCAATACCAATTACATGGCCGAAACAGAAGAATTCAGCGTGGCGGTTACCACCCGGCCTCGCACCACATAACTGTTACAAAATAGAGCCCGACGAGTTTACATTGTATGGCGGCCATGGTAGAATATAACTCATAGACAGTATTTTTAAGGATAGAAGTGATATCGAAAAGCAGCAGGCAAGAAGGGAGCAGGATAATATGCCACAGAAAGAGTTGGTCTTCAGCCCTTCTCTGTTAGCCATCATTGCAGACTCAGCAGAGAGAATCGTATTTATACAGGAAGAAATGGGGAGGTTCCTTTCACGTCCGGTCACTGATTATCATGGAAGGAATTTATATGAAACAGTTGAGGAGATGACAGAAGAGCCGCTGGTTGTACTGCCGGATGGTTTGGGGGCAGGAGTTCTGCTTCACGATCAGGGGAAGACCTACGGCCTTACTCTTCAGAAACTGATGACAGGAGGTATCGTGACGGGGATTGCCGGCCTGATTCAGGAGAATGAAGCAGTTGAAAAGCAGCTGGAATACGAACTTGGCCTTAGTGTCCAGCGGTATAAGAGTGCGCTTTTGCAGAGCAGCAATGTCATATGGGAATACTATATGGATGAGGATCGCGCCCGTTTCCAGAACACAGCCACATCTCCGTTTGGAGAGATGGAGTATTTGGAGAACTTCAGCCGCCATATTTCCGAGGACGGAATCATAATGGAACAGTATATCCCCGCATTTCAGCAGATGCTTCTTGAGTTGAAGAGCGGCAAGACGGCTGCCAGTACTCTGCTGGAGGCGAAAAAGCCGGATGGGACGACGGGCTGGTACCGGATTACTCATACCGTGCTTCGTGATGGCCGGGGCGGGGGAAATATTGCAATCGGTGTGGCAGAGGATGTCAGCAAAGAGCAACTGGCCCGGGCGCGCTACGAACAGGGGGAACTGTACCGGAAGGCCCTGGTCAGCGACTCTTTGGCTTCCTATGAAATTGAGATTGACAACGATCGGATTAAAGAAAAGATAATTGAAAAAGAGCGGGATATGCTGAGTGTGGTTGGCTTAAGCGTCAATTGCAGCTACCGGGAATTTTTAAAACGCTGGGCAGATAAGATGGTACACCCTCAGGACCGCTGGAAATTTTTACAGGAGTTAAATCCTGATTTCCTTCGCAGACAGTACGAGAATGGTCAGCAGGAGGTGAGCTGTGAATACCGTACCTATAATGGAGACGGGATCATGATCTGGTGCGAGACCGTTATTTATCTCATCATGAGCGGAGGCCATCTCAATGGTTTCGTCTATGTCAAGGATATTGAGAAGAAAAAAGAAAAAGAGCTGGAACTTCTGCGCCAGTCGCAGACAGATACGCTGACAGGGCTCTTAAACCGCGCCGCCTGCCTTCAGAGGATCAACAAAATTCTGTCAGAGAGCCCAGGAGACAAGGGCGCCCTGATGATGATAGACATTGATAATTTTAAGTCGGTAAATGACACATTTGGCCACGTATACGGTGATAAGGTCTTAGCCCAGGTCGCCTACAGGATGAAGAATATTCTGGGTAAAGATGCGGTTTTAGGCCGTTTTGGTGGCGATGAGTTCATTGTTTTCTTATCTCAGGCTGAGGATGAGGCCCTCGTGTGCGAGAAAGCCCGGCTTATCGCAAAAGAACTTCAGAACGGGAAGCGGGAGGGCGGCCGCCAGGTCAGGATCAGCAATTCCATAGGCATTGCGTTTTGTCCGCGCGACGGGGTTCAGTTCCAGGAACTGTACGCCAGAGCCGACGCCGCTCTGCAGCACGCAAAAGAGTCCGGAAAGTCGTGTTACGTCGTATTCGGCGAAGGCATATCAGAGGTGGTTCCAACCGATTTCGTAAACAGGGAGTGGTTGATTGATGAGTTGGAGGAAGTAGTCTATATCAGTGATATCCAGGATTACAGCCTGCTCTATATCAACCGGGCCGGACGGGAAATGACCGGCGCGGGCCTGGAGGACTTAGAAAAGAAGAAGTGCTATCAGGTTCTGCAAAACCGCGATGCACCGTGCCCATTCTGTACGAACAAAAAGCTGAAGAAGGAGGAATTCTACACCTGGGAATTCGAGAATTCCTACCTGAAACGCAATTTTATCGTGAAAGATAAGCTGGTCGACTGGAACGGAAAACCTGTGCGTATGGAGATTGCGGTTGATGTGGGAAACCGGAGATTCCGTGATGAGAACCTCACTTCCAAATACCATTTGGAGACGGTTATGCTGGAGAGTCTTAAGATACTAAGCAGTGAGGACAATCTCGAGACGGCAATCAGCAGAACCCTGAAGCTGATTGGTGAATTCTATGGAGGGGAACGTTCTTATATTATCGAGATTGACCGGGAAAGCGGATTTGCACGCAACACGTACGAGTGGTGCAGAAAGGGCGTGCCGTCCCAGAAGGACACTTTACAGAAGGTTCCGCTGGAGGCGATCCCCTATATTTTCGAGACCTTTGACCGGAAGCAGCATTTGATCATTTCCCGGGTGGATGAGTTAAAGAACTCCTATCCCAGTGAATACAGTTTTCTGACGAAACGGAGGGCGCACAGCCTGTTTGCTGTGCCATTTGAAGATCAAGAGACGTACAGCGGCTATATCGGGGTGGATAACCCCAACATCAATCAGGACACCATCCGGCTTCTTGACTCTATCGCCTACAACATTGCAAATGAGATCAAGAAACGGCGTCTGTATAAGAAAATGGAATACGAAGCCAGCCACGACATGCTGAGCGGACTGCTCAACAGAAGCCGGTATGTCCAGTTTCAGAATGAGGCAGGCCGGTACCGCGACTGCGTCTGCGGGATTGTGGCTGCCGATATCAACAGCTTGAAGCAGGTGAATCACAATTATGGCCATGAGAAGGGAGACGCGGTTATAAAAACAAGCGCCGATATCATGAGGAAGAGATTTCCGGAGAGCCATGTATTCCGTTTAAGCGGAGATGAGTTCGTCATCATCACATTAGGAGAAGAGTACGAGCCGTTTATCAGAAAAGTACGAAGCTTAAAGACGGAACTGGACCTTCAGACGCCCAACGGAGTTTCCATTGGCTGTACCTGGGAGGCACATTTAAGTGACTTGGAAAAGCTTGTCCGCCATGCGGAGGAGCTGATGCTGGTGAACAAACATATTTATTACAAAGACAGTACCGATAAGCGGAAGCATTTTTCACCCGAGACAATGAGGGAATTGACTGAGAAGGTGGAACAGGGATTCTTCAAACTGTATCTTCAGCCGAAGTTCAGCCCGATCAGCGGGGAGGTGCTTTCTGCGGAGGCCCTTGTCCGCTACCAGGAACCGGGTCAGGGGGCCACTTCGCCGGGGAAATTCGTGCCAATGCTGGAACAGGAGAAGCTAATCCGGTATCTCGATTTCTTTATGATGGAGCAGGTCTGTAAGACGCTTGCGAGATGGAAGGCGGAGGGGAAGGAGTTAATCCAGATTTCCGTCAACTTTTCAAGAATTACTCTGCTGGAAAGTGATTTGCTGCCTGTCCT